>JAQVDG010000321.1 GCA_028698395.1 Weeksellaceae bacterium | reverse complement strand
AGAAAATACGTTGAATTGTCGGTTGTTGCAAAGAATAAACTCCCGTCATTGGATTATAGTCATTCCAAGATTCCAAAGAATGAGGCACCGGTGCTATAAAATCCATTAAACGAGCGGTTTCATCCAATTTTTCTGTCATAGCAACTTTTAATCCGATACGACTGAATGAAGCTACCAAATCTTTGGAACGAGCACTGTTATAAACCGGATTTACACCGAAAGCAAACAAAGCTCCTACATTCCCTGAACTTGCATCGCTCAAGAATTGATTGAAAACTGTATCATTGGATTCTTTCAATAAATTCATTTTGGTTTTAGAAACCACTTCTGAACCTATTATTTCATTAATAGCATAAGAAAGAGCATACGCTTCTTTGCTTCCATCAGCTAAAACAACCGCTTTACTTCCTTTTGCTTTAATTTCTTTCGCAATAGCATTGGCTTCTTCATTTGAGGAACTTGAAGTTAATGCTTTGTAAACTTCTGCCAATGTTTTTGCCACATCAGTTGGTTTCATCGGGTAACGAGTATCCGCATTGGAACCGGTTAAAGACATATTTGTTTCTAACTGAATATGACGTAGCATATTTTTTCCCGGTCTTTTGGCTTTAACATAATCAGCTCCAAAACCACCTCCGTTAAAATCACCTAAGAAATCAGCATTAAATGAAACAATTAATTCTGATTTTGATAAATCATAAACCGGAAGAGCACGTTGTCCGTAGATTTCTTCTGCCGCATCCAATGCCGGAGAATAACTTACTGCATCATAAACAATATGTTCTGTGGTTGGATATTTTGTTTTAAATTCTTCTATTAATTTTTTGGTTGTCGGACTAGGAAGAGATGTCGTTAGTAAAACTACTTTTTTATTGCCTACTCCTTTTAAATGATCTAAAACTTGCTGGTCTAATTTTGACCATGGAAGTGGTTTAAATCCTTCATTTCCTTTTACAAGAGGTCCTCTTACTTTATCTGAATCATATAAAGATAAAACCGAGGCTTGAACTCTTGCATTGGTTGAACCAAAATATTTTGCTGTTTTATTTGGATTAATCCGAATTGGTCTTCCTTCTCTTGTTTTAACTAAAATATTAGCATAATCAAATCCGTCAAAATAGGAAGATGCGTACCAAGCCGGGACACCGGGAGTGATTTGCTCTGGTTTTACCACATAAGGAATTGACTTTACTATGGGTTGCTCACAAGCTGCTAAGGTAACAGCTGCTGTACTGAATCCCAATAATTTCAAAAAATCCCTTCTTGAAGTCTTAGTTCCTTCCATTACTTTGTTATCCCCCAGAATATCTTCTACCGGGATTTCTTCCGCAAATTCTTTTGACGCTAATTGTTGAGTTAATTCCGGATTGGTTAACTCTTCAAAACTTCTCCAATATCTTTTTTTGGTAGCCATTTGCACCTATATTATAGTTGTTATTATTTTAATAGTGACATTTTGCACATTCCATACCTCCGATAGCATCTACTGTAATCGTGGTACCTTCACCGTGTTCTCTTTTTAACTTCTCATGAAGTTCGGCATAATATTGACTATTGTATTCATTTGTCATATCCACTTCGGTTGTTCTGTGGCATTCCACACACCATCCCATTGTGAATTGATTTGCCATTTTCACTTCATTCATCTTGCTCACATCGCCGTGACAAGCAAAACAAACCTGACTATCATGTGGTAGGTTTAGTTCTTCTGCATTAGGAATTGTTCCTTCTGCAATTGCTTTCAAAATAGCCTTCTCTCCTGCCACTACGTGTTGTTGATGGCTGAAGTAAACAAAATCAGGCATATTATGAATTCTCACCCATTCGATTGGTTTTTGTTCTCCTGTATATTTATTGGCTGCCGGATCCCATCCGATAGCTGCATACATTTTCTGAATTTGTTCTGTATAGAAAGCTTTTACTTCATCTTCACTTCCAAAATGCCCTCTTTCCACTAATTCTTCTTCATAATATTCACCTTTGTATTCTTTAATGGTTCTATGGCAGTTCATACATAAGTTAGGTGAAGGAATTCCGGATACTTTTCCGTATTTAGCACTACTGTGGCACATTTGACAGTCGATTCCTTGAACTCCTGCATGAATCTGGTGTGAGAAATAAATCGGTTGCTCCGGTTCATATCCTTTGTCCACTCCAATATTCCACATGAAAATAAACAAGCCATAAAGTGCTGCTAAAGTCAGAACTCCCAAAGAAGCTTTCACTCCTTTATCATATTTTTTCATCATTTCAGCAAAGCTGACAGCTTCTTCTTCCGCTTCGCCTACTCGAGTTAATTTAACTAAATTATTAAGTCGGAATAAGATCCAAACCAATAACATCGCTAATATAAAGAAACCAACAATGGCAACTCCGCTTGGCGCACCACTTGCAGTAGTTTTAGCAGTTTGTGAGGCTGCTTTTGCTTCTGCTTTTTGTTTTTTGGCATCTTCAAAAGCTAATTTACCGGCTTCCGGATCATTTGTATAGACCAATATATCATCTATGTCTTGCTCGCTCAGATTTGGGAAAGATGTCATCGGCATTTGATTGTTATCTTCAAAAACCTTGATAGCATAAGCATCTCCTGATGCCCGAAGAGCCATATTGTCTTTGATCCAATCATGGAGCCATTGTCTGCCTACACCTCCTTCTTCTTTTACCCGTGCAACAACATTTCTCAATTCGGGACCGACTAATTTCCCGTCAATCATGTGACATGCGGTACAATTTGTTTCAAACAAATCATATCCGTTTCCACCATCACCTTGAATGTCATCTTGAGAATAAGAAAATGAAAATATGGCTAAAAACATAGCCAGATTCAATAATTTCGATTTGTAAAGTATTCGTGACTTCATTTAATTAAACATTGAGTTCTAAATCCAAAAGGTTAAACGTTTTATTTAACTGCACAAAAATAGGCTGTAACGTTAATTAAATCATAAACTTTAAGCGCTGAACTTTATCATTTGAGTTAATTTAAAATGTTTCTAAATAAAACAATTCATAAAGTCCAAAAAATCAAGCTTTATTTAATTTTTCAATTTTTATGATTTTGCTAAAATTTAATGATTTTTGAAAAAAGATAAGATTTTAGTTTATTTTTGTGAAAAATTAGTGCTGCTTATTATGTATAAATATTATAAAATCATTTTTTGTTTTTTACTTTTAGGTTCTTTTGCCATTGCTCAGAATTTAATTCCCAATCAAAGTACTTGGACAATAAAAAATGATGATGAAGGAGGGAGTTTAACAATTTTTTTAGATGAAAGTCTGGAAACTTTGTTAAAAGAAAAAGAAGCTGCCATTTGCGATAAAACAGGTTATGCTCCACCCGTTCCTTTGACTCCGGCTGAAAAATGTGCTAAACAAAACAAAATCTTAGGCTACAAAATCCAAATTTTCTACACCAAAGACCGCGATACAGCCAATCGGGTGAAAAATGATTTTGCCAGCCAGCATCCTGATATGACTCCGGAATTAATCTACGCCAGTCCTGATTACAGAATTCTCGTTGGCGATTACTTCACCCGCCAATCTGCCAGTGATGATTTAAGAA
>JAQVDG010000320.1 GCA_028698395.1 Weeksellaceae bacterium | reverse complement strand
CTCAGAAACTGTCCGGTGGTCAGCAGGAATTCGGTATCTCCGGCATTGAAACTCCCCGATTGTGAACTGTTGTTGCTCGCCTGTATCAGCTGCATGATCCCGAGTGGGTCCACTGTGGATTCCGCCATTTTGTCTTTGTCGAGAATCACCTTCAGCTGCCGTGGACGACCGCCGATGACATTGATGGTGGAAACATCTTTAATTTTTTTAATCTCAGAAGAAACTTCTTCACCGATTTGCCGAAGCTGAAAATCATCGTAATGCTCGCTCCATAGGGTCAGTCCGAGCATGGGTACATCGTCAATGGTTCGGGTTTTTACCATGGGTTCAAAAACACCGGCGGGAAAAATATCTTGGTGCTTCATCAGTTCGTCATAGAGTTTCACATACGAGCGTTCGGTGTCCTCACCCACGAAAAACTGCACGATGATCATCGCCTGTCCGTTCATCGCCACAGAATGAAGATGTTCCACACCTTTTATATTGGAAATGATTTTCTCCAAAGGTTTTACCACCCGGCTCTCTACCTCGGTCGGACTGGCGCCGGGATAACCCACCATCACATCTGCCATCGGGATGATGATTTGCGGTTCTTCCTCTCTGGGAATCAGCGAAGAGCTATAAACTCCGATAATCATCAGAGAAATCATCAAAAGTATGGTCAACTTGGAGTTGATAAATAATTCGGCTATGCGGCCTGCAATTCCTTTTTCCATTCCAACGGATTTGATTTACGGTGCAAAAATCCGTTAAGAAAAAAGGGTGGACAGTTACATTGGTTACAGAGGGGAAAAGCAAGTTGATTATAAAAGGATTTTGAAATGTAGTAATCAAAAACCTTTAAGGATAAAAGTTTTAACTCTTGTCAATTAAAGGCAAATCCGGTTTAATTATCGGCAGGATAAAATCTTGGAAAACAGTTTCATTTAATTTGACAAGAAGAATACCTCTTATGGTTGAGTACGAGATTGAAGAAATAGCAAATCCTAATTTTGAATTGACAATAAGAGACTTATTTTCAGTAGTTACCAGTTCATCTAAATTTTCGCAGTGATAAATTAAAACAAATTTATAAGTTCCTTTGGCTTCTTCAGTAGAATCTGAATTTGTTACAATTTCGAAATCGAAAGCAGCTCGTATAAGTCTATCTTCCAAATTAAATGAAATATTCAACTGATTCTTCGATGAGAATGAACGAATATTTTCAATATCAAAAAATTCCGGGACAAAAATATTCTCATTTATTATTCTAAATGATTTTACAGCTAATTTCTCTGCATCAAACGAATCATGCATATCGAACATCTTCTTTAATCCAATTTATATCTTCTGAAATGGTATTCACTCTCTTTTCTACTGTAAAAGACACTTCAAATCTTTCCCATTCATCTTTAAAACGAGTTGAATAGGCTTTTAATGGTATTTCTATTAATGGTTCACCCAATTCGGCTTCTAATTTTGCAATACTTTTTAAAGTAATATTTTGATTTCCGCTAAGCCATCGGCTGATTTCTGCCGGAGTTTTATCCATACCCTCTGCCAATTCTTTTTGTGAAATTCCTTTTTTCTTAAGAATTTGATTGATTCTTAAAATAAGGTCTGAGTATTTGGCGACAAAGATTCTTGTTTCCAAAGGGGTTTCATCTAATATTTTTTGGGCTATTTTACTTCTCATTATATCAATTCATTATAAGGTTCTGAAGTGTAAAAATCTACGATTTCTCTTTGCTCGCTATTCAATCTGATGATTTTTGAGTTAAATAAATTCAGAATTTTTTCTGCATACTGATTGGCTTCATAAAATGCCATGCTTGTTTTTCCATCTTCTGCTCTTTGGCTTGTTTTTTCGCCACCATTGAAAAGTATTACACATGAATCTGAAAGTCTCAAACAATACAATCGCAAAGGGAAATCCAAACCAAAATCTATTTCTTCAACTTTTACATTAACGGGTGGTGGCAATGCCTGAGCCTTTCGTTCTTCTCTAAAAAAATCATTGATTGCACCGTTCCTGATCCCGATTGTATCAAAAATAAATGAAACAAGTTGCTGTACATAAGGCTTTAAATGTTCATCTCTGTTAAATTTGTCAAGAAATTTATCTGTTTCAGAAAGCTCATCACCATCTAATCTAACCGTGTAAAACTGACATTTCGGGCTTTCATCATCAAATATTTCCAGTACAAAATTACTCATAATTTCAACAAACACAAAATAAATTAGCATTTATGCTAATAATACGAAATTATAGAATTTAATCAGTTAAAAGAAAGTTCTTTATATCTTCTTATCAACAATGTTTTTATTTTTAAACAACACTTCGCTAAAAAGCGGTATAAACCTCTGATTTTCAGGAAAACAAATGAAAAAAACTTGACACTCCATTGACAATCAGTGAATTTGTGCTTGAAATATTTCTACGAAAAATCAGGGCTGTCCAATACCAAAGGTATTTTTATTTCCACATTTGAGCAAAAAGAGGTGAAATTGGATTGTAGAATCCACGAGAGCTTTGTTCATTTGGTGGTTTTATTTTCTGAATTTCAATAAATCTTTGTTGGAAGATGAATGAAACATTTCCAAAGTTTGAAACTTTGGAAATGTTAAGCTTATAAAAATCTAAACAGTGTTTGAATTGCCATTCATTAATTAATAGATTTTGGCTTAAGTACAGAAGATTAGTTTTCAGTTTAAAAAAAAGGCATTTGAACCATGCGGCTAAAGCCAAAACTTGAATTTTGAAATTTTACCGGCAGCTAAAGCAGCCGGCAATATTTTTTTAATCAAAATCAAAAACAGATTTAAAAACCGGAATTAATGAATTTAACCACAAAATACAAAGCTACATTATATAGCTTTTATTTTATAGTTTGTTTGATTTACTATACAATATCTCAATATTTTGCTTATTTATTTAAACATTAATGTTTATATTTGTTTATTGTAATAAGCAATCGCCGTGATAGAATTAAATGAAAATTTTGAAAATTTAATTTCCCGAACCCAAATTTCAACCATTCGTAGCATTATGAATGACATCAACTGGAACGCACGGTTGATTGGAATCAAAGGCGCGCGGGGCGTTGGAAAAACTACACTTTTACTTCAGGCTATCAAATTGTACTTAAAAGATGAGTTAGACAAAACTCTTTATGTTTCATTGGATCATATATGGTTCAATTCCAATTCATTGATTGATTTGATAAAAGAGTTTTCACAAAAAGGAGGCAGGCAATTATTTCTGGATGAAGTACATAAATATCCGAACTGGGCGCAGGAAATTAAAAATGCCTATGACCAGTACCCGGATGTTAAAATCGTTTTTACGGCTTCTTCATTGATTGAGATTTTGAATGCCAGAGCAGATTTGAGCAGAAGAGCGGTTATATACTCGATGCAGGGATTGTCTTTCAGGGAATATCTTCAAATCGAAGTCGGGTTAGAATTTCAATCCATAAAGTTTGAGGACATTTTACAAAATCACACCAAAATTACCCGGGAAATTTTAAAAGAAATTAAACCTTTTCAATATTTCGAAGATTATTTAAGAAATGGCTATTATCCGTTTT
>JAQVDG010000015.1 GCA_028698395.1 Weeksellaceae bacterium | reverse complement strand
TGATTTTTCATTTGTAAACGTCAGTATATCATCCGGATTTAATTTTACTCCGTCTTCCATATCGCCGATTCTTAATTTAGGTCCTTGCAAATCGGCTAAAATAGCGGTGTTGTAACCAAATTCTTTATTCAACGAATGAATGGTCTGGATATTTTTTTTGACATTTTCATAATCCGCATGAGAGAAGTTAATTCTGAAAACATCCACACCTTTTTCCATCATTTGATGCATGATTTCCTTTGTGTTGCAGGCAGGGCCCAAAGTGGCTACTATCTTGGTTTTTTTTAAATATTTAGGATTGAAATACATAATCTGGGTTTAAAATATTAAATAATCTATTGATTTTATTTTTTTCGTATCTAATTTAGTAATTTTCTGAATAAAATGAGTTTCTTTAACAGGTAAAGAATTACTTTCATCATCTTGTATTCGTAGAAAGTAAGTATATTCTTTATGTGATTTCAGTAGAGGTGGGCTAATATCAAAGAGATGAGACAGATTGTCCGGACTTTTATTTTCTTTTATAGTGTAGGCTATATTTTTGATAATGTGAAACTTTATTTGTGTTTGTTTGTCAATCCACTCAAATAAAGGAAACCGGAGATTCATTCCATCCATAAGAATTTCTAAATCATCGACTCTTTTAAATTGTGTATGAAAAAATTGGTTGATTTGGTAAATAAATTTTGGGCCATCGGTGTAATTGGATATGAGTCCGTAAACTTGAAAATCAATTAAATCTTCTTCATCCAGAAATAAAAGAGTGGGTTTCATTTTTAAACGGCTTTGTCCATTTGCTTTTGTAGGAAATAATAAGCACGTCTGGCGGCGTTTTCTTCCGCTTTTTTCTTGGAAGTACCTCTTCCTTTTGAAATTACTTTTTCATTTAATCGAATTACCGAAACAAAAACGGTTAAATCTTCTGCATTGTCTTCTTCAAAAGTATTGAATGTTATTTTATTTTTGGTTTTTTGGCTCCATTCCAAAATTAGACTTTTATAACTGAAAATTGCTTTTTCAAGCTTTTCTAAATCAATATTTTCTTCAATCATTTTATTGAAAATGAAAGAAGTAGTGAATTTAAAGCCTTTGTCCAAATAAATAGCACCAATTAATGCTTCTACTAAATTTCCGTTAATATCTTCTCCTAAATTAGGATTTCCGGAAGGATGGAGGTATTCGGTTAATCTTAATTTTTTACCAATAGCATTCAGTTGATTCCTGGAAACGATTTTTGAACGCATTTTTGTTAGATAACCTTCTTGTTTATCGGGTGCTTTTTCAAAAATATATCCGGCAATAATTAATCCTAATACGGCATCACCCAAAAATTCGAGTCGTTCAAAGTTAATATCTTTTCCGTCATTGCTTTTTACTTGAGCAGAACGGTGTATGAAAGCATATTCATAATAAGTCAGGTTATCGGGCGAAATGGCTAAATCATTTCTCAAAAATTCATCTAAATTCGGTATAATTTCAGATGTGTTTTTTGAGCCGGAATTAGAAAATCTCGCTTTTAATCTTTCCCACAACAGCATATTATTTATATTTTTTGAACACAACACACGCATTGTGTCCTCCAAATCCGAAAGTATTGCTCATTGCAATATTTATTTCCCTGTCAACAGCTTTGTTAAAAGTATAATTAATCCGGGGATCCAGATTTTCATCATCTGTAAAGTGATTAATAGTGGGAGGAACTTTGTCGTGCATAATAGCACCGATTATTGAAACGGCTTCTGTGGCTCCGGCAGCTCCTAAAAGATGCCCGGTCATAGATTTTGTAGAATTGATTTGGATATTATAAGCGTGTTCACCAAATAATTTTTGAATGGCTTTGGTTTCCGCTATATCTCCTAATGGTGTAGAAGTTCCGTGCATATTGATATGGTCAACTTCTTCTAATTTAATTTTAGAATCTAAAATGGCATTTCGCATTACATTGTAAGCTCCCAATCCTTCCGGATGTGGAGCAGTTAAATGATGTGCATCGGCAGATAATCCACCACCTATAAATTCTGCATAAATTTTTGCACCGCGTGCTTTTGCATGCTCATATTCCTCTAAGATGAGAGCAGCACCGCCTTCACCCATCACAAATCCGTCGCGGTCTTTATCAAAAGGACGCGAAGCTGTTTTGGGGTCATCATTTCGTACTGAAAGTGCATGCATAGCATTAAAACCACCAATGCCGGAAGCAGTTACAGCTGCTTCGGAACCTCCACTAACAACGGCATCTACTTTTCCTAATTGAATAAGCATAGCTGCATCAATTATGGCATTAGTAGAAGAAGCACAAGCAGAAACGGTGGTGTAGTTTGGGCCCATAAAACCATATTCCATGGAAATATGTCCCGGTGTAATGTCCGCAATCATTTTAGGAATAAAGAAAGGATTAAAACGAGGTATCCCGTTTCCGGTGGCAAAATTACTGACTTCTTCTTCAAAAGTCCGAATTCCTCCAATTCCCGAACCCCAAATCACTCCGATTCTTTCTTTATTCGGAGCAGATTCCAATATTCCACTATGATGAACGGCTTCTCGAGCTGCAATAATACCTAATTGACCACAACGGTCTAATTTCCTTGCTTCCTTTCGATCAAAAAAATCTTCAGGGTTGAAACGCACTTCACAAGCAAATTGTGTTTTGAACATACTGGCATCAAACAAGGTGATCGGTGCAGCTCCGCTGACTCCATTAGCCAATGCGTTCCAATATTCTTGAAATGTATTGCCGATGGGCGTGAGTGCACCTATACCTGTTACTACAACTCTCTTTAATTCCATATAATTTGGAAAATGAATAAAAGAATTACTTGTTTAAATCTTCAATGTATTGAACCGCTTGACCCACAGTAGAGATTTTCTCAGCTTGGTCATCTGGAATCTGAATATCAAATTCTTTCTCAAACTCCATAATTAATTCAACAGTATCTAAAGAATCCGCTCCTAAATCATTAGTGAAACTTGCTTCTAAAGTTACTTCACTCTCGTCAACGCCTAATTTGTCAACGATAATTGCTTTTACTCTTGATGTAATGTCAGACATAATATTTATTTTAAAGTTCTTATAATTTCGACAAAAATATAAAAATTAACGAAAGTAGCCTACAAAATTTTAACACAACTTTCGTTTCTTCTTAAACCCCGCAAATATATGAATTTTTTATTTCTGTATTAAAATGATAAAAATCAAAACAATCTAAGCTATTTTGTCCTAAATTTGTCGCTTTATTATTTTAATAGCTTACTATCAACAATTAACAAACATGGATACAAAACTTTTAAACTATGGAATTTCAGCTGATAAAGTACACTGGAATTTGTCTCCGGAAGAATTAGCTCAAATTTCGTTGGATAAAAACCAAGTTGAAAAGGCTTCTTCGGGAGCAATTAATGTACTTACCGGAAAATTTACCGGGCGTTCTCCCAAGGATAGATTCATCGTAAAAGATGAAATAACAGAAAATACCATTTGGTGGGGAGATATAAATATTCCTTTTGATTCGAATAAATTTGATGCTTTGTATGATAAAGTAATGAAGCACCTGAGTGGAAAAGAACTTTTCGTGCGCGATGTTTTTGCTTGCGCTGATGAACGACATAAAATTAAAGTCAGAGCAATTAATGAAAAACCGTGGGCGAATTTATTCGTATATAATATGTTCATTCGTCCGACCGAAAATGAATTAGCCAACTTTGGAGACCCTGAGTGGCTGATTATAAACGCACCTTTTTTTGAAGCAAATCCGGAAATTGATGGTACACGACAAGGAAACTTTGCCATTCTGAATTTTTCAAGAAAAATTGCATTAATCGGTGGAACCGGATATACAGGTGAAATCAAAAAAGGAATTTTCTCAGCATTAAATTTCCTTTTGCCTACTTATAAAAACACATTGCCTATGCACTGTTCGGCAAATATAGGAGAAGAAGGTGATACCGCTATGTTCTTTGGTTTGTCCGGAACAGGAAAAACAACACTTTCTGCCGATAAACATAGAAAGTTAATCGGTGATGATGAACATGGATGGACAGAAGACAATGTGATTTTTAATTTTGAAGGAGGCTGTTATGCCAAAGCGATTAATTTATCGGCAGAAGGCGAACCGGAAATTTTTGCAGCCATTAAAGAAGGTGCTTTATTGGAAAATTGTGTATTCAAACCGGGAACTAACGAAGTGGATTTTGAAAATAAATCCATTACAGAAAATACCCGAGTGAGTTATCCGATTTATCATATTGAAAATATTGCTACTCCTTCTTTGGGGGAAAATCCTAAAAACATTTTCTTTTTGTCATTTGATGCATTTGGAGTTTTACCTCCTATTGCAAAATTAAATCCGGCACAAGCAGCTTATTTGTTTATTTCGGGTTATACCTCAAAAGTAGCAGGAACAGAAGCCGGTGTTACCGAACCTCAAACCACATTTTCTTGTTGTTTTGGCGCACCGTTTATGCCGCTTCATCCTACCAAATATGCTGAAATGTTGAGCAACAAAGTAGCTGAAACCGGAGTAAATGTATGGTTGTTAAATACCGGTTGGAACGGTCAGGGAAAACGAATGAACCTGAAAGATACCCGTGCAGTAATTCATGCAGCTATGGATGGGGAATTGAATAATGTAGAATTCAAAAAAGACCCTTATTTCGGGTTTGAAATTCCACAAACCTGTCCGGGTGTTTCGTCTGATGAAATCTTAAAAGTAGAATCATCTTGGTTAGATTTGGATGCCTACGATAAAAAAGCACGTTTATTGGCATCTAAATTCAAAGAAAATTTCAAAAAATATGAAGAATTTGCAACTGAAGATATTCTGAAAGGAGGTCCTTTGGTGTAAAATGAAATTCATAAAGAATAAAGAGAATGTTTCTTATTTACAGGAAACATTCTCTTTTTGTTTTAAGAAAATGACACAAATCACGGATAATTTAGTGATTTGGTTGTACTTTTGTTGGCTGAAAATACTTTTAATGAAGTAAATGGCAAATAAATTCCGGACTTTATCAGAAGTATTAAATTTAATTCAAATTCAGAAATGACAGAAACAGATATACTGATTATAGGCGCGGGCCCTACCGGATTATTCATGGTATTTGAAGCCGGATTATTAAAAATGCGTTGTCATTTGATTGATGCATTGCCTCAGCCGGGAGGACAGTTAGCAGAACTATATCCTAAAAAACCGATTTTCGATATTCCGGGTTATCCATCGGTAGGAGCCGGAGAATTAGTGGATAATTTAATGGAGCAAATTAAACAATTTGAGCCTCAATTTACTTTAAATGAAGTAGCTGAAACCATTGAAGAATTTGAAGACGGTACTTTTATAGTTACCACCAATCGGGGGACAAAACATAAAGCAAAAGCCATTGCTATTGCCGGAGGTTTGGGGAGTTTTGAGCCCAGAAAACCGGAATTGGAGAATTTGGAAAAGTTTGAAGAAAACGGAATTGAATATTTTGTGCGCGATCCGGAAATGTTCAGAGGAAAACGAGTGATTGTTGCTGGAGGAGGAGATTCTGCTTTGGATTGGAGTATATTTTTATCAGAAATTGCTTCGGAATTAACTTTGATTCACAGAAGAAATGAATTCCGAGGAGCTTTGGATTCAGTCGAAAAAGTACAAGAATTAAAATTATTAGGGAAATTAAATTTAGTTACTCCGGCAGAAGTAAAAGAATTACACGGAAAAGATAAATTAGAAGCGATTACCATTGAAACCGAAGGAGAAACACAATATTTAGAAACGGATTATCTGATTCCTTTGTTTGGATTGTCACCTAAATTAGGTCCTATTGCCGAATGGGGACTGGAAATTGAAAAAAATGCAATTAAAGTTAACAACGCACTGGACTATCAAACTAATCGGGAAGGAATTTATGCCGTGGGGGATATTAATATTTATCCTGGAAAATTAAAATTAATTCTTTGTGGTTTCCATGAAGCAACCATGGCAAGTCAAAGCATTTACCAACGATTAAATCCCGGAAAAAAATATGTATTAAAATACACAACAGTTTCCGGTGTAGATGGATTTGACGGCTCAAGAAAAGAAGCTGAAAAAGCTGTGGTAAAAGCTATCGGGTAATTTTATTGTAGGACTTCCATTATAATTTTTCAAATGGTTGATGAGATTATCAAACCGACTCAGAAAGTAAATTCTTAATTCTCCGCATAGCTTCATTCAGCATTTTTTCTGAAGCAGCATAGGAGATTCGTAAACAATTTGCATCGCCGAAAGAACTTCCTGAAACGGTAGAAACATAAACTTCTTCTAATAAAAGCATTGCTAAATCATCAGCATTTTGAATGGTTTTCCCTCGAATAGTCCGACCGAAAACTTTACTGACATTTGGAAAAATATAAAAAGCTCCATGAGGTTCTGCTGTTTCAAATTCGGGGATTTCATTTACCCATTTCACCATTAATTCCCTTCGACTTTTGAATGCATCAATCATATATTGAATTTCCGACAAATCCGAGTTTAAAGCTGTAATAGCCGCTCTTTGTGCAATGGAATTTGCACCGGAAGTAACCTGGCTTTGCAGAGTGTCACAAGCTTTTGCAATCCATTCGGGAGCTCCTATATAACCAATTCGCCAGCCGGTCATGGCATAAGCTTTTGATAAACCGTTAATGGTAACTGTTCGGTCATAAGCTTCTGGGAAACAAGCAATACTTTTTGGTTTTTCAGTATAAATAATATGTTCATAAATTTCATCTGATAAAATAATTAAATTGTATTTCTGAGCCAATTTTGCGATTTTGTGAAGTTCTTCTGACGAATAAACTATACCACTCGGGTTGTTGGGTGAACTGAAAATCAAAGCTTTGGTTTTATCCGTAATTGCATTTTCCAATTGTTCAATTGTAGGTTTGAAATTTGTTTCATGTGAAGTTTCAATGATAACCGGATTTCCACCACACAGTTGAATAATATCGGTATAAGTAACCCAATAAGGTGCAGGAACAAGAACTTCATCATCTTTATTGATGATTGCTTGAAAGCTATTGAAAATTGCTTGTTTGGCTCCGGTAGAAACTACAATTTGCGAAAGCTGATAATCTAAATTATTATCTCTTTTGAATTTATGTCGGATGGCTTCTTTCAATTCAGGAAATCCACTGACCGGAGTATAATGTGAATAATTCTCATCGATTGCCTTTTTTGCGGCTTCTTTAATAAAATCAGGCGTATCAAAATCTGGTTCACCAATACTCAGGCTGATTACATCTTTTCCTTCTGCTTTTAATTCTCTTGCTTTTTGTGTCATTAAAATAGTTGCCGGAGGATTTAAATTTTGTAAGCGTGTTGAAAGTCGCATAAAATATTCGTTTAGAATTTTTCAGTTGCAAATGTAAAAAGAAGCAAACGGATTACAAGAATTTAAAACAGATATAAAACAGTATTTTTTTCAATGTGCTTAATTTTTCATTGCTTTTTTGCTGATAAACCAAAGCCCGATGAAGGTTAAAAGTCCGTTGATAACAATTAACTCAACTCCGATTTTATAATCAGTAAAATGCAAACATAATTCGTTGGTAATATAGGTAATAAGTGGAGCAATCAGTGCAACACTTAATATTCCGAACTTATAAGAAATTGTACGTTTTGTTAAAATTCCAAAAGCAAATAAACCCAAAAGAGGTCCGTAGGTATAACCGGCAATATTCATAATCAGATAAACAATGGATTTGTCATTAATCCATTTGAATATCAGAATTAATAAAAAGAAAATTAAGGTAAATATTAAATGAACAGAAATCCGGGTTTTCTTTTTTTGTTTTTCTGTTTTTTCGTTATTGTCGTTAAGCTTTAGTAAATCCACACAAAAAGAACTGGTTAAAGAAGTTAAAGCACCATCAGCAGATGGGAAAAGCGCTGAAATTAGTCCAATGGTAAAAATAATCGTGATGAACAAAGGAAAATAACCTTGAAACGATAAGGCAGGAAAAATATCATCTCCCATTATGTTTTGGATTTCTCCATTTTCATTGAAAAAACCAAAAATTCCTTCGCCATAAGCCGCACCGTTTTGCATGGCATATAAATAGAGTAATCCACCTAAAAATAAAAAAGCAAAATTCACCAAAAGCAAAGTAGAAGCAAAGGTGAGCATATTTTTTTTGGAATTATGAAGATTATCCACACTAATGTTTTTTTGCATCATTTCCTGATCTAAACCGGTCATTCCTATGGTAATAAACATTCCACCGATTAAAGTTTTAAGAAAAAAAGTAGCCGAATTGGAATCTAAATTAATTAAATGGGTATAATTGTATTCAGAAATCTGACGATAACCTTCGCTGAACGATAAATCCAATTGTGAAAGGACATAAACAATACAAATAATCAAACTTAAAATCATAAAAGTAGTTTGCAGGGTATCGGTTACTACAATGGTTTTCACACCGCCTTCATAAGTGTATAACACAATCATAATCAGAATGATTAAAGTTGTTATCCAAAACGGAATACCAATTTGATCCAAAAGGAAAATCTGTAAAACATTGATGACCAAATAAAGCCGGGCAGTTGCACCAATAGCTCTTGAAATAATAAAAAACACTGAACCTGTGGTGTGAGCTTCCGAATTAAATCGTCGTCCCAAATAAGTATAAATGGAAGTTAAATTCATTTTATAATAAAGAGGAAGCAAGACAAAAGCGACAATGAAATAACCGAGAAAAAACCCGATAACCATCATATAATATTCAAAACCTCCATAGATATATTCCGTTCCGGTTAACTTTCCGACCGTTCCGGGAACGGAAATAAAAGTAACGCCACTTAAACTGGTACCAATCATTCCAAACGCAACCAACCACCATTTACTTTTTCGGTTTCCTATGAAAAATGATTGATTGTCCGAATTTTTACTTGTTCGATGAGCAATGTATAAAAGTCCTAAAAAGTAAAGAATAACACAGAGTAGAATAATATTTGAATTCATTTGTCATTAAAATTTCATTCAAAAGTAGTATTTTTGGGCGAATGAATTACCCAAGTAAAATTTTAGAACGAGCGGTCGAAGAAATGTCAAATTTGCCGGGAATAGGAAAAAGAACGGCTTTACGACTGATTTTGCACATGTTACATCGCCCAAAGGAACAAACAGAAAATTTAGCAGAAGCATTAAAAAATTTAGTTAATCAGGTTCAATATTGTAAAAATTGTCATTCCATATCTGATTCTGAATTGTGTGAAGTTTGTTCCAATCCTTTCCGAAATCATTCTATTATTTGTGTGGTAGAAGATATTCGGGATGTGATGGCAATTGAAAATACAGGGCAATATAAAGGGGTTTATCATGTTTTAGGCGGAAAAATTTCTCCGATGGATGGAATAGGTCCGGCTCAACTTCAAATTGAATCGCTGTTGAAGCGAATTCAAAATGAATTGAATTTAGAAGTGATTTTTGCATTGAGTTCCACTATGGAAGGCGATACTACTGCTTTTTATTTGTATAAAATTTTAAATGGATTTGAGGTTCGATTTTCAACCATTGCACGCGGATTAGGAATCGGAGATGAGTTAGAATACGCTGATGAAGCTACTTTGGTGCGTTCACTTCAAAATCGGATCCCGTATGAAAGTACTGCTTTAAAAAGTACTTAACTCCAAACAAAAAAAGCCCGAATTCTTTATCGAGCTTTGATTTTTAATCAATTTTCGCTAAACTACTCTTGAGCTTCAGCTGTTTCAGTTTCTTCAGTCAAAGCTTCTGTGCTTTCAGCAGCCTCCATGTTTTCACTGTTCTCTTTTTTAACTTCAATTGTTTCCTCAACTACTTCTGTTGTGTCTGTGTCGTGTACAACAGGTAAAATAGCTTTATTTCCTCCCGGGGTAGCGTCACAAGCTACTAATAAAAATGTACCAACGATTAAAAGACTTAATTTTTTCATTTTATTATTTAATTATCACTATTATTTTACTTATAAATTTACTTTAATTCTGCTATTTTTTGGATACCTCCTTTAGTTTTATCTCCGACTTTTACTAAGATTTCAGTGTCTAAAGGTAGGAAAATATCTAATCTTGAACCAAATTTAATAAAACCATATTCTTCGCCCGCTATGGCATGGTCATCAACTTTAGAGTAAAGAACGATTCTTCGAGCCACAGCACCGGCAATTTGTCTGAAAAGTACTTGTTGTTTGTATTCGGTTTCAACTACAACAGTTGTTCGTTCATTCAATTCGGATGATTTTGGATGAAAAGCAACCAAATATTTTCCCGGATGGTACCGGGTATAAATCACTTTTCCATTAACCGGATAGCGATTAACGTGCACATTGAGCGGTGACATAAATATCGAAAGCTGAATGCATTTTCGTTTTAAAAATTCTTTTTCTTCTACTTCCTCTAAAACAACTACTTTACCGTCAACAGGCGCAATGATGTCTTTGGATAAAGATTCTATGAAGCGTTCCGGATTTCTGAAAAACCAAACAATAAAACCATATAAGATAACCAAGGGAAGACTTAGGTAAATACCAAAAGCAGGAAAAAAATAATGAAGAGCGAAGCCAATCAGGACAAAAAACAAAAAGAAACCGATTAAAATCGCTTTACCTTCTCTGTGTAATCTCATAGTACGTTTATTAATAAAAGGTACAAATATACCATTGGTATGACAAATATAAAACTATCTAAGCGATCCAAAAAACCGCCGTGTCCCGGAATCAATTTTCCACTGTCTTTGGCATTGAAAAGTCTTTTTAATTTGGATTCGGCTAAATCTCCAATTGGAGCGAAAAAAGCTATAATAGCTCCAACTATTAACCAGTTAAATCGGCTTTCCGGGAAAAAATAGAAATGAAATAATCCGGCTGTTACTAAAGTGAAAATAAAACCGCCGATAGCTCCTTCCCAAGATTTTCCTGATGAAATTTTCGGAGCAAATTTATGTTTTCCCCAAAGACTTCCTATGATGTAAGCAAAGCTGTCACTTGCCCATAAAAGTATAAAAATATAGAAAATTTCAGGTGTAATAACTTCTTTCCCAATCTGATATTCTGAAACAGGAAGAGTTAATGCCAATGAGAAAGGAAGGGCAATGTAAATTAATCCAACTGTAGCTTTTCCAAATTCGATGTACAATTCATTGCTTGAAAAAAAGAGGGTATAAATGGCAAGAATGAATAAAATAGGACCGGCAAAACTGAGTGGCTGTGCTATGAAAACGCTATGTTGGTTGAGTAAATAATCGGTGAAATAATAAAAAATAGCGGCAGCTCCTAAAAATAATAAACCAATGTACAGTTTGTCTGAAAGTTCTGTAATTGAAATATATTCAATCAGACACATTATCATAAAAACGGCCATTAAACCTAAAAATAACCAAGGATGTCCGGTGGTTCCGAAGAAGATTAAACCGGCATAAATTAATCCTGATAAAGAACGAGAAACTAAATTCTTCATTTATGTTTTTCAACTAAGAGTAAATATATTTTTTTTGATAAATCAGTGGAGTAAGTAGAATTTACTCCTTTTCCGCGAATGGAGGTAATGGAAGGGAAATTTCCGCCTTTTTCTGAATTTAATCGTTGCATAGCTTCGTTTAAGTTGGTAACTAATTGTTTGGGAGTGGAATAAACAATAATGTTTTTAGGAAGACTGTCTAATTTTTGACCTTTCATTTGATGAGAAGAAAGCATGATAGAACCATCATAAGCATTCAAATATTCACATTCTATAAAAACAAAATCGGAAGGTTCATTGATTTTAGTTGTAAAGCGCACTCCGGCTCGGCTTAAAAGTGATTGCAATTTCTCATCAAAGCAGATGAACTCGGTTTGTTGTTCATTCTCAGCAATTTCTTTGATGTTTTTTAAAATCTCCTGATCATTTTCACAATAAAAGAATGCACCATTGTTAGCAATAAAGTTTTTGGTAAAAGTAACATCAATCGGCTCCTTAGGTCGAAACCCAGTGAAGTCTAAGTCATTAGAATCATCATCCTCTTCGCTCTCTGACGCAGGGATAAATAATCCTTTTATTTTTTTCCAGATACTCATTAATAAGGATGCAATTGAGCGAAAGTAATCAAATTATGTGAATAATGAATATTTTAGTCGTTTTTTTTCAATAAATCTTTTGCTGTATCCACTTTTTTCTCATTGGGTGTATTCATAGAAGACACAACATTTCCGGGCGGTTCTAAATTGGTGTCATCTTCAAATTCTCTTTCACCAAATATTTCGACTAAATCTTCTCTGAAAATCACTTCTTTTTCTAATAATTTTTCTGCCAGTTGATCCAATTGAGCACGGTGCGTTACCAATAAATCTTTTGCTCGGTTATATTGACCTTCTATTATTTTAGAAACCTCAGCATCAATTGTTTTGGCTGTCTCTTCACTGTATGGTTTTCCGAATCCATATTCATTTCGTCCGGTTGAATCATAATAGGAAATATTTCCGATTGTATCATTTAAACCATAGATACTAACCATGGCAGAAGCTTGTTTGGTTACTCTTTCCAAATCACTCAATGCGCCGGTAGAAATATCGCCAAAAACAACTTTTTCAGCAGCACGTCCTCCCATAGTGGCAGCAATTTCATCCAATAATTGTTCAGTGGTTGTAATTTGTCTTTCTTCAGGTAAATACCAAGCAGCACCTAAGGATTTTCCTCTTGGAACAATGGTTACTTTTACTAATGGAGCGGCATGTGGCAATAACCAGCCAATTGTGGCATGACCTGCTTCATGGTAAGCGATTCTTCGTTTTTCTTTAGGTTTGATTAATTTATTTTTCTTTTCCAAACCTCCAATTATTCTATCCACAGCATCTAAAAAGTCTTGACGCTCTACTTGGGTTTTATCTTTACGAGCTGCCACTAAAGCCGCTTCATTACAAACGTTGGCAATGTCCGCTCCACTAAAACCCGGTGTTTGTTTGGCTAAAAACTCAGAATCAACATCTGTCCCTAAGGTTAAAGGTTTTAAGTGAACCTCAAAAATTTCTTTTCGTTCGTTTAATTCCGGTAAATCCACATGAATCAAGCGGTCAAAACGTCCGGCACGCATTAAGGCTTTATCCAGAATATCGGCACGATTAGTTGCAGCCAAAACAATGACGTTTGTGTCCGTTCCGAATCCGTCCATTTCAGTTAATAATTGATTTAGTGTATTTTCTCTTTCATCGTTTCCACCGGTGAAATTATTTTTTCCTCTTGCACGTCCAATCGCATCAATTTCATCAATAAATATGATGGAAGGTGCTTTGTCTTTTGCATTTTTAAATAAATCACGAACACGTGAAGCTCCTACTCCTACAAACATTTCAACGAAATCAGAACCTGAAAGTGAGAAAAAAGGAACATTGGCTTCACCGGCTACGGCTTTTGCCATTAAAGTTTTTCCGGTTCCCGGGGGACCTACTAATAAAGCTCCTTTTGGAATTTTTCCTCCTAATTTTGTGAATTTTTCAGGATTTTTTAGAAAGTCAACAATTTCTTCTACTTCTTCTTTTGCTCCTTCTAATCCGGCTACATCTTTGAAGGTAACTTTTACTTTGTCGTTTTCATCAAATAGTTTAGCACGAGATTTTCCGATATTAAAAATCTGTCCACCCGGACCGCCGGCTCCACCACCAATTCTTCGAAACATAAAGTACCAGATAGCACCAAAAATAAGAATCCATATCATAATGGACCAGAAAAAATTACTGAATTTGTCCGGAGGGATATTTCGGTAAGTTGTACTTAAATTATTTTCTTTGATGTTTCTTTCAATATCTTGTTCAAAATTAGCATTGTCCGCCACAGTAAAAGTGAACTGAGGAACGGCTTGTGAAAAGGCAGTCATATTGGAATTTTCTTTGAGCCCTTTGAATTCATCCCGTTTTAAAGCTTCTTCGGTTAAGTAAACCTCTACTTTATTGTCCTCCAAATTGAGTGTTACGTTTTTTATATAACCTTCATTTAAGTATTCAAAAAACGTACTTCTGTCCAATCTTTTTGATTCGTTTCCGATAGTGTTGGAAAAAAACCAAAACCCAACAAGAATCAAACCGACTACTGCATAAATCCACATAGGATTAAATGAAGACGGATTAGGACGCTTGTTGTTCGTGTTCTGATTGGTGTTTTTGTTGTAATTATTTTTGTCCAATTTCACTTAATTTTAAATAGTTATAGATGTGGATTTAGCATCGCCCCATAAACTTTCCAAATCGTAATATTCACGATATTGTTTTTGGAAAATGTGAACGATTATAGTGGAATAATCCATTAAAATCCATTGTGAGTTTTCTGTTCCTTCCACATGCCAAGGCCTTTCTTTCAGGTTTGTTTTCACTTTTCGTTCGACTGCACCTGCCAAAGCAGAAACATGAGTATTGGAATTTCCATTGCAGATGATGAAATATTCACAAAACGAATTTTCGATTTCTTTTAAGTCCAAGACTACAATGTCTTCACCTTTTCCGTCTGAAAGGGAGTCTATGATGCAATTAATCAAGGATTGGCTGTCTGTTTTTTTACTCATTTATGAAATAATAATTTGCAAAAATAGTGAATAATTGGGGAATATCTTTACATTTTAAATAACTTTGAAGCACTCATAAAAAACTAAAATTTAGTAGGTATGCTAATTTTAAAATTTGATACTTTACCCAATACAAATTCCATATTGTTGGAACTATCCAAAAAAAATGCCAAATCATGGACAGCGGTTTGGACTGCCAATCAGACAAAAGGGCGTGGATATACTGGGAATCAGTGGGTTTCTGAACCGGAAAAAAATATTGCATTGAGTTTTTTGATTCGTTCCGGTTTGCAATATGAGGAATTGGTCTTTTTTAATCAATGGGTGTGCCACGGCGTTTGTCAATACATAAGTCGTTTTTCTGAAAATGTGTATGTGAAATGGCCTAATGATGTGATTTTGAATGATAAAAAAATATGTGGAATTTTAATTGAAACTTATAAAGAAAAGGATAGTTTAAATTGTATAATAGGGGTTGGATTGAATGTAAATCAGAAGGATTTTTCTCTTTATCCGAACGCATCTTCTTTGATAAATGAGTTGCAGAAAGAATTTAATTTAGAAAAAGTTGTGTCTGACTTATTGTCAGATTTAAAACAATCTTTTTCGCAGATAGAAAATAAAAATTGGGAAGAGATTTTTACTCAGTATAATGAAAAACTCTACGGAAGAGGAGAAGTCAGTCAATTTAAAAAAGGAAAAGAGATTTTTGAAGGAATTATAAAAGGAGTGGACGAAGAAGGTCGATTATTAGTAGAAAAAAAAGAAAATCAATCTTTGTATTCATTTAAAAATAAAGAAGTAGAATTTATTTATCCGAAAAAATAAAAATTTTCTTATTCGCTAAACTATAAACAAATTCAAAGTTTATTGTACTTTTGGGTATAAATTTTCAGATGTCAACCATAACGATTAAAACTCCTTTTAATGTTAGTGTTTCTGCTTTACAAGCCGGAATACTACGACGCATATTGGCGTTTTTATTGGATATAGTATTCATTGGATTGTATTTAACGCTAAGCATTTATATTTTTAATGAATTAATCCGCTCCGGATGGTTTTTCCCAGAA
>JAQVDG010000319.1 GCA_028698395.1 Weeksellaceae bacterium | reverse complement strand
AAAGCAATCATCCCAAGCTTTATCCCGAAGAGGCAGTTTATGATTTTCATTGAGTTTCTTTAATTGTTCGGGTGAAACTGTTTGTTTGATATGGTTAAACAAAACCCGTTCTTCAAAACGTATGTGCAAATCCAATAATTCTTCAAACAAGCTCAGAGAACGGTTAAGGTCTTTATTATCATCCAATAAACGTTTTAATTTTCGATGTTCGGCAAGTGTTCTTTTTTTGATTTTATCATCATCAGGAAGAAAGCTCAATAAAAATTTTTCTTCATCTTCAAAATGAGGGATTAATTGTTCTTCAAATACCCAATCAACATATTTTTTTATTCGTTTTAATTCTATTTCTTTTTTGAAGCCTTGTCGTATTCGCATACTTAACAGCCCTACAACCTTATGTTCCTGGCTAAAATGTTGCAAAACTCTTGGCTTTGTATGAGTAAAAATTTCGCTATTCATTTCATTTTTCATTTAATAAATTCTCAATAACAATCGCCTGACTTAATTCTGCCGTTTTAGCGGCATAAAGTAAGGTAACTTTTTGTTTTTCGCAAAGTGCCCGGATATGAGTCAGTTCAGACTGTTTTTCTTTCAATTCTTTTTTGTACAATTCGGCAAATTCATCTGCTTTTTCGGCTTCATGATTAAACCATTTCCGCAATTCGGTTGAAGGTGCAATATCTTTGAGCCATTCGTCTAATTTTGCTTTTTCTTTGGAAATTCCGCGTGGCCAGATTCGATCTACCAAAATACGATAACCGTCTTCGTCTGAAGCAGTTTCATAAATCCGTTTTATTGCTAAATTTCTCATACCAATTCCTTTTCTAATGCTATGGATTTTGGAAATAATATATTGTTTTCTAAATGAATATGTTCATGCAAATCTTCTTCAAATTCATGCAACAATGCTAAACTTACCCGATAAGTTGAACAAGCGTCTTCCGGAATCTCATAATTTTTACTTAATTCTCTGATTTTTCTGAAACGTTCACCCTCGTCATTATGGTCTTTCAACATCAAATCAATAGGATTTTGGTCAGAATTGAATCTTGCTTTTGGCAATTTTCCTCCTTCTTCTTTTAATTTCACTAATCTTTTAATGAATGGAAAAATCAATAATTCTTCTTTTTTCATGTGTGCAGACATTTGTCCGGCTGTTTCGGAGAAAATTGCTGAAATTTCATATAATTCCGGATGGTTTTGGCCATGAACCTGTGTGATTTTCTCTAAATAGGGTTTTATTTCTGTTATTTTTTCTTCACAATAACGATGGTGTTTTTTCTCAATATATTCTGCTAATTCATCTAATTGCCAAGAATTAAAACCGGAAGTATCATCAGTTGAATCACTCAAAATAGTTTTTAATTCATCCAAAATCTGCTCAACTGCTATATTTTTATCTTCACAAGCCGATGTTAAGCTCCGATTTCCTTGACAACAAAAATCTATGGAATGATTTTTAAAAACTTTTGCCGTACGATAATCATTTGCTACTACCTCGCTTATTTTACTATCTTTTGTCAGTTCCATTGAATTTAATTTTTATATTTTTTCTGCAATAATCATAATAGAACTCATGTGTTCTGAATATTTTCTAAAAACACTTCTCATATTCAAAATTCGTTTTTTTGCTTTAGGATGAGTCAAAATATTAAATCCGATTTTTAATGCTCTGAAGAAGCCCTCATCTTCCACCATTCTTTTAGTTTCTAACAAAAGCATTTCATTGGTTTTGACTTGTTTTATCTTAAATCCTTGTGATTTCAGTAGTTCCCGCCATTCTTCCACAGTAAGCGGACGAGCATTAACATGGATGCTTGTTGCTAATTCTCGCTTGATTTCGGATTTAATTTCTTCCGGCAAATTATCCGGGCGAAGGCTTAATTCATGAATACCATATAAGCCTCCACTTTTCAAAATCCGATGAGCTTCCCGAATGATTTCTGCTTTTCTGTGTTCGGCTTGCATGGTCAACATCGCCTCCCCTACTACTTTATCAACCGAAGCATTTTCCAAAGGAGTTTGAGCTGCATTGGCAATTAAAAATTCAGTGTTTTCTTTATTAAATTTTTGTTTTAATCGGGCAACAGCTTGTTCATCTGCATCAATTCCGGTATAAGTTTGGGGATTTTTTTCAATTAAAATTGTGGCTGTTTTTCCCATTCCGGGTGCAAATTCAACAATTTTGTCTTTTGATTCAATTTGTAGGGAATCAATTAGCTTTTGAGTAAGTTCCCAACCCCCCGGACGAAGTACTCGTTTTCCCATTTTGGCAAGTATCCAATGTCCTTGTGCTTTTTCTATATTTGTAATATCCATTGCTTTGATTTTATTTAGACTAATTTAATATAATATTTTAAAAAAAGGTAATTTTTCTCTTTTTCTTTCATTTTTTTCTTTAAACTAAAGGGGTTTGCTGATTTTCTCTAAAATAATTGATTTTCAGGAAAAACATTTCTGCCATTCGTTTTCCTTGCCACTTGGCGGCCTCTGCTCTTTGTCCGCTAAAAAACTGATTTACTGTTTCAGAAAATAAAAACAACCAACGGTCAAAATGTTCTTGTTGAACCGGTAAAGTAAGATGTGGCACAAAAGGTCGTCCGGAATAAGTATGTTCTTCCAATAAAACGGTTTGCCAAAACCGATACATTTTTTCTAAATGTTCCGGCCAACGATTTTGAATGACATTGTCAAAAATGGGACCTAACTTATCATCTTTACGCACTTTTCCGTAGAAATCATTTACCATTAACTTTACATCCTCAATATTTTCTATGTCTTTCATTTTAACTTATTTTGTTTCATCGAATGCGTACTAATTGTCTAATTTTATTTGTACGCTTCAATTTTAAAACCAAAATTATTTTTCAAACTACCTTTATTTACTCTTTTGAAAACAGCCGGTAAAACTTCTCCAAAGATACGAGATTTTACTATTAAGACAAATTCATCTTAATTCATTTTGTCTCTTTCTGATTTTATTCAGTTTTCATTATTATCATTAAAAAATCCTTTAATCTTGTGTAACTTTGTGCCAAATCAAATTAAAAAGTGGAGGTAAAAGAAAAACTGTGGAATAAAAATTTCATCATTGCTTGTATTGCTAACTTTCTTGTCGCTTGTTCTTTTAATCTTTTAATGCCGACGATACCCATCTACCTTTCAGAAGAATTAAATGTTCCTTCTTCGCAAATCGGTATAGTGCTTTCCTCTTATGCTATTGCCTTATTGATTATTCGTCCGTTTTGTGGTTATTGGGTGGATGTTTATGCACGAAAACCTCTTTTCCTTTTGGGGCTTACTTTATTTATCTCCATGTTTTTTGGTTATTATTTCGCTATTACCGTTCTTTTTTTCATTATTTTACGATTTATACACGGTCTTTTTTGGGGTTTGGCAACAGTTTCTGCCAATACGGTAGCAATTGACATTATTCCAGCAGCGAGAAGAGCCGAAGAAATTGGTTTTTTTGGTGTAAATACTAATATTGCTATGGCAATCGCTCCCTTAATTGGAGTTAATATTTACGATGCTTATGGCTTTCATGCTCTGATTACTTCTGCTTTGATTATGGGGTT
>JAQVDG010000318.1 GCA_028698395.1 Weeksellaceae bacterium | reverse complement strand
TGAGGACAGCATTACTGAAGCAAAATTAACTAAGCTTGCTCACATTAATCAGAGTGATAGTTATATTAGTTTTCCCGGTGATATAGGTAATTTAGAACCATTGATTTTTGAGGCAAATATCAATCCCAATTTTGTAATAAGAGAAAGAGAAGATGCCAAGATAATTCTGATTCTGACACCTCAAATAACGATTAGAATGTATGATGAATATTCCCATCCGGTGAAAACGCCCAGTTATATTCCTCAGCTTTCATTTTACTATTTAACAGGAAAAGGTAAGTCAATGCAAAATCTCATCTTATTTGGCAGATTGGCGCATCATTCAAACGGACAACACGGTGATTTCTATATTGAATCTAAAGACGGAACATCTGAAATCAATCTTGAGACCGGTGATTTTTATACAAACTTTTTTGAATTTGGTTTTATCAAAACATCCTTCGGTTTAAAAAAAAACGCTGTCAAATTTTTTAAAAGCTCAATTGAAGCTCATCCAAGAAGCTGGATGAACAGAGAAATGAATGGTATATACAGTGGACTAAGATGGAATAATTCGTTTATTATCTATAAATTACCTTGGTATTCGAAAAGTGAGTTCAAAAAATCGAGTTTTTCAATCAAAGCTGAAACCAGCTGGATTCTCGACTCAATCAATGACTGGCAAACATTTAATTTGAACAGATTCAATGGTGCACTTACTTTTTATTATCATCCAAAATTTCTAGAAGATATTGGCTTTTATATCAGATTCTATCATGGCAGAGATTATTATAATATTTATTTTGATCATAGGTTAGATTTTATTCAATTGGGACTGATGACCGAAATACTAAGATTTTAAAATTTAAGCAGGATGAAAAAAAATATCCTTGTAAGGAAAGTAAACGGTGAAATAGAGATTTTCAAAGTAGAAAAACTCAGAAATTCATTAACAAGAAGTGGCGCAACGGAAGAAGAGGCGGAAAAAATTATCAATTCCGTATCCCTGATTCTTCATGATGGAATATCCTCCAAAACTATTTATAAAAAAGCGCATTCACTTTTAAAAGATTACAACAGGTCTTCAGCTTCTAAATATAGTCTGAAGAGAGCTATTTTTGAACTTGGCCCTACAGGATATCCATTTGAAATACTGATTTCGGCACTTCTTAAACACAAAGGATATGAAACCCGGGCGAGTCAAAAACTTAAAGGAAAATGTATTACCCATGAAGTTGATGTTCTGGCAGAAAAAAACAATAATTTATATGCCGTTGAATGTAAATTTAGAAACGATCCTAAAGCTGTAATCAATATTCAAACTCCGCTGTATGTAAATTCCAGATTCATAGATATAAAAGAAAGCTGGAATAATAATCCGGAAAATAAAACAGAATTCAAACAGGGATGGCTGGTGACCAACACAAGGTTTTCTGCTGATTCAATTAATTATTCGGAATGTATTGGATTAAAGCTTTTGGGGTGGGATTTCCCTTTGAATAATGGGATAAAACAAAATGTTGACCATTATGCGTTATACCCAATCACCACATTATCATCACTGACTAAACAAGAAAAGAATCTGTTGATTGAAAAAGAAATAATCCTCACAAAAGAACTTTATGAAAATTTAGAAATTCTAAATATTTTAAATTTAAAACCTTCTAAAAAGGAGAAAATATATGAAGAAATAAAAGAACTTTGTAATTTAGATTAAAGCATCAATGAAAAACTAGACCTGATAAATATGGAAAATGTAAACGAGAAAATGGAAAAATATGATTCACGTGCTGTTCAGTCATTATTCAGAACAATTTCGAAAAACCATTATAATCTGCTGAAGATGGTAGATAACAAGGCAAGAATTATACTTACCACCAACTCTATTATTACCTCTCTTTTACTTGGATTATTATTTATTTCTACCGATAATCAAAATGAAAAATTAGAATTGGGTATCAGAATTTTAATTATATCCAGTATGTTTTCTATGATTTTCTCGTTGATTAGCATGCTACCTTGTTTGTATTTTGGTAAGGTCTTCAGAAACAGCGGATACAAAGGAACCCTGTATGCTCAAAATTTTTCAAAACTCTCTTTGGATGAATTTAAAAATGAATTTAGCAGGATTATGAAAATAGGACGAAACACTTATGACGAAATGATTACAGACCTTTATTTTCTTGGCAGATGCATCAGCTACAAACAAAAATTACTTTATCTCGCAGCCATCATATTTCTTATTGGCCTGATTACCGCTATTTCTATTATTTTGTTATCCAACGGGATGATTAAGATTCAATGAAAAACAAAGGCTGAGAATCCTCCCCCCAGCCTTAGTTGTATGTTTTAATCTCCACCTATCATCTTGGAAACCACTCCTTTTTTGGTTGTCTTTTCGCCCAGCCATATTCCGCCAAAATGCAACAGAATAAAGATTGGAAACCAGTACAAACCCCATTTATGGATATCTTCCATAGTGTCTTTGAGCGGACCTTCTATCCATTTCAAATAAATCCCTGTAATCACATTGATACCTACAAAGATGTAAAACAGGATATAAATACTGCCCTGAAATCTGTCTTTCAACGGATTTTTTGTATCAAACGGATTGGGAAAACGAATTCCTTTTACCGCCATATAAATCAATCTGGTTGCAAATGCAAAGAAAATGACATAAGCAGCGAAGATATGCCATTCCCACATCGGTTCGCGAATCGCTTTTGCCATCTTGATGACTTCATCGTGGTCAATCGTATTGTTGACACCTTCAATGATGGATGCTACATGTTTTTTATCCATCCAGGTCATTCTGAGAAAACCTGTCAGATAGACAAGAAGCATCCCAAAAGCCAGTATCCAGTGAATCATTCCGTGCACCGGATGAAATTTATTTTCTGTTGTTGATTTCATTTTATTGATTTTTAAAAATTATACTTATTTATTCTTCACTTTCATTCTTTAGACTCATCAGCAGTGTATAGGCACCGTCTTTTACAATCTTTTTGTTTTCGAACTGCTCAAAATTTAAGATACTTACCCAGCCGTTTCCACTTTGACCAATTTCAACAGGAACCATTTCAAAGTGATTTTTGTCTGATTGTACAAATACGAAATTCTTAGCTTCAAAAACCTGTACACACTCTTCCGGAATCGCCCAATCATGTGTATCGGGTATATCCAGATCTGCATTCATATACATACCCGGAATCAGGGCAGGATCATATTTTTCAAAATGAGCATGCACCTCAACTGCCCGATCGGCCGAAATGTTTTTGCCAATCAGAATGATCTCTCCGGGATATTTTTTGTCGGGATGACTATTGGTATAAGCCAGCAATGGCTGCCCGGGTTTAAGTTTGTCCCAGTCCTTTTCAAATACTTTCAGATTCAAATGAATGTCGGTTGGATCAACCAGTTCAAACAAAACATCCGAAGGTGAAACATATTTTCCGGTATTGACAAAAATTTGACTCACATAGCCGCTGAAAGGTGCGTAAATATTGACTGTTCTTACAATATTATTAACCGAAACTTTATCCGGATTGATGTAAATCAGTCTAAGTTTTTGTTCCAAAGCTTTTTGACTGCTCAGCAACGTTTCA
>JAQVDG010000317.1 GCA_028698395.1 Weeksellaceae bacterium | reverse complement strand
CAATTTGTAGTACCCAAAGGCTGACTTAGATTCGTCATCGTCCAGCCATTTGCTTCTAAGGTTCCGATATCATCGAAACCTTCTTCTAAAATCTGCCCAAACCCCATAAAGGGTAGCATGAACAGAATTAGGTAAGATAAATAATTTCTCATACATTTAAAATTTTAATATTTTGGAAACAAATATATTACTTTTACTTTTATTTACAAATAATATCTTTATCCTATTCTTTCTTAATTCTATAAAAAAAGTGAACCCTCAATTAGAATTCACTTTTTAGTCTGTCATTTTCAATTATTCACCCGGAAAATGACCGTACATTTCTTTGTATAAGTCTTTGTACTTATTTATCACATTCCGTCGTTTTAGTTTAAGTGTCGGAGTAAGCTCTCCTCCATCAATCGACCAAACTTCTGGAGTCAGGCGAAATAATTTAACTTGCTCCCAATGTCCCAAAACCTGATTGGTTCTATTGATTTCGTTTTGAAATAATTCTATAACTTTTGAATCTTTCACTAATTCTTCCGGACGATTCGGAATCAAAATATTGTTTTTTTCTGCCCAAATTTTCACGTTTTCAAAACTTGGCTGAATGAATGCGCAAGGCATTTTTTCATTTTCACCAATCACCATAATTTGCTCAATGAATTGGGATTGTTTCATGTCATTTTCCATATTTTGAGGAGCGATATATTTTCCTCCGGAAGTTTTAAATATTTCTTTTTTCCTATCCGTAATTTTCAAATTTCCATTATGTAACTCGCCAATATCACCGGTTTTAAAATAACCATCGGCAGTCATGACTTCTGCTGTTTTTTCGGGTTGGTTATAATAACCCATCATCACGTTAGGTCCCTTAATTAATATTTCACCATCTTCTGCAATTTTAATCTCCACACCGTCAATCGCTTTTCCAACCCTACCTACTCCAAATCCATCTTTTGACATGGAATTTACGGTACAAACCGGTGAAGTTTCTGTGAGTCCATATCCTTCTAAAATCGGAATTCCGGCTCCCCAAAACATTCGATTCAATCGCGGTGAAAGTGAAGCACTTCCGGAAACCATACAAGTCATATTTCCGCCTACTCCTTCCCGCCATTTTTTAAACACAATTGCATCAGCAATTTTATGTTTTAATTTCCAACCAAAGCTTTGTTGTCCAAACGGTTCATAATTTTCGACCAATTTTAAAGCCCACATAAATATTTTAGTCTTAATTCCTCCGGCAGAAGAGCCTTTATCGTAAATTTTAGCATATACTTTTTCTACCAAACGGGGGACTACCGTCATCACATCCGGATGAATTTCTTTTAAATTATCTCCGATTGTTTCTAAATTTTCAGCATAATAGATTCCGATTCCATTGTACATATATAAATAGAGTAACATTCGCTCAAAAACGTGACAAACCGGTAAAAAACTCAAAGCTTTCGGATATTCTGAAGGAAATTTAGGCACACGTGGATTACTCGAAATTACGTTGGACACGATGTTATTATGACTCAACATTACCCCTTTTGGACGACCGGTAGTTCCGGACGTATATATAATGGTAACCAAATCCTCTGCTTTTACTTGTTCTTTTACTGCTTCAACTTCATGTTGATTTTCCGTGTTAGAACCTAAGTCAAATAATTCACTCAAATTTGGAGCTCCCGAAACTTCATCAAAAGTATAAACTGCAACCAAAGAAGAAACTTTCGGTTTTATTCCGTTTATTTTTTCGTACAATTCCGCATCAGAAACAAATGCAATTTTCACTTCCGAATCATTAAAGATGTAAACATAATCTTCAGCTGAAATTGTAGGATAAACCGGTACACTGACGCATCCAATTTGTTGTATTCCTATATCCAATAAATTCCACTCAGTGCGGTTATTGGTAGAAGCTAAAGCAATTTTATCGCCCGCTTTTATTCCCATTTTCAAAAGTCCTCGACTGACTGCATTTGCTTTATTTACAAAATCCTCAGTAGAAATTTTATGCCATTTTCCATTTTGTTTCATGGCAATACTATCTTCTCGTGGTGCATTTTTCAATTGATAGTCCAAAAAGTCAAATAATCTGGATGGTGTTGTCATTGTCCTAAAATTTATGGGACAATTTAAGAAGATTTTTTGATGTGAAAGATTATTTTTTCTTTTTTTCCGAAATTTACCTTTTTACAATCGAAACCTTTTCTATAATTAGAACTGTTTTTTCATTATCAATTATAATTACTTTCATAAGTTTCACTCCTCTCCAAAGGAAAAAGGAAACCTAAGGTCGTTTTTTTAAGTTACACATTTTTCAGATCTCTATGGAGGGATTGGCAAGGATTACAACAACCTTTGTTTCCAACGAATTTCCAGCCTCGTTCATTTTATCGATATAAATTAAGATTATTTTTTTAGTTTTATTAAGCAAATCAATTCGTTTTTGCATTGCTTCGGTTGCAAACAACTGATATTTTCCTGTTTTTATGGCATTTAACTCAGCACTTTTCTTTCTTCCTGTATCGTTATCGTCAATGGAAATTACGATATTTCCTTTTTTATTTTTAAATAAAACCCTGATTTTTGAAACAATTTAGAAAATGATAAAAATTTATCTAAATTTGGAAATTCATTCTAACTTCACACAAAAATTCATTACAATTTAAACGGTTTCCAATCCTTATAATAACAACACATCCATGAATTATCTTTCCGCGCTTAACTTGTCCAAATCCTATGGGATTCGAACATTGTTTACTGCTCTTAGTTTTCACGTAAATGAAGGCGATCAGATTGCTCTTGTGGCAAAAAATGGAAGTGGAAAATCTACTCTTTTAAAGATTTTAGCTGGAAAAGAAACCCCGGATTCCGGTGAAATACTATTAAACAAAGACATAAAAGTATTTTTATTGGAGCAGTCTGATGAGTTTAATGAAAACCAAACTGCCGGTGATTGTATTTTTAATCATTCCAATCCGATTTTAGATACTATCCGCCATTACGAAGAATTACTTCAAAAAGCTCCGGAAAGTCCTAAAATAATAGATTTAATGGAAGAAATGACTCGTTTGAACGCTTGGTCCATTGAACCTATCATCCAAGAAATTCTGACTCAGTTAAAAATTGATTTCTTAGAACAAAAAATCGAAAATTTATCCGGTGGGCAACGAAAACGAATTTCATTAGCCAAATTCCTGATTGATATTAGTTTAGATTCCTCTCATCAACTCCTCATCTTGGATGAACCTACCAATCATTTGGATATAGAAATGGTAGAATGGTTGGAATTTTTTCTAAATAAAGAAAACAAAACTCTAATTTTAGTTACACATGACCGGTATTTTTTAGATGCTATCTGCACAAAAATAATTGAATTAGAAGACGAACAAATTTACGTTCATAATGGGAATTATGAAACCTATATAACCAATAAAGCTTTACGGATTGAAAATACTTTAGCACAAATCGATAAAGCCCAAAATTTATACCGAAAAGAAATCGAATGGATGCGTCGCCAACCGCAAGCCCGCACTACAAAATCCAAAAGTCGAATAGAAGCTTTTTATGAAACCGAAGAAAAAGCACATAAAAAAATAAGCGATTCCAAAGTACTTT
>JAQVDG010000316.1 GCA_028698395.1 Weeksellaceae bacterium | reverse complement strand
CAAAGAGGTACACAACACCATCCGGGTGATAATGTAGGAATCGGTAAAGATCATACTTTGTTTGCTTTGGTTGACGGAACAGTAGTTTTCCGCAAAAAAGCAAATAACCGTTCTTACGTTTCTATAGAACAGGTGGTTGAATAATTTGAAAAAATTAAACAGTATAAAAGCTTCTCGTTTTGGGAAGCTTTTTTTGTTTAATAAAGTAAATTTAGAATGAATGTGTTTTCAGTTTATAGGAATTAATTTAAATTTGATTCAGTAAATGGCTCCGTAGCTCAGTTGGATAGAGCAGTAGTTTCCTAAACTATTGGCCGGAGGTTCGAATCCTCTCGGAGTCACTTTCTTTGTAATTTTCTATCTATTTTTTATTCTACAAACACCTGTAAATCCACAAAGAAGTTTATAATTAATAAAGCTTTCTTTACCTTTAGCCCATAAATTAAAATCAGATGAAGAAATCTACATTTTTCTCAAAGAAATCGATGAATTTTCTTGAGAATTATTTGAATACAAGTTCTCCAACCGGTTATGAAACTGCCGGACAAAAATTATGGATAGATTATTTGGAACCTTTTGTTGATGAAATTCGTTCTGATAATTACGGAACGGCTTACGGAATCATCAATCCCGAAGCAAAATACAAAGTTGTTTTGGAAGCACATGCTGATGAAATTTCATGGTATGTGAATTATATTTCCAAAGAAGGAATGATTTACGTTATCCGAAATGGAGGTTCTGATGCGGTAATAGCTCCTTCAAAACGGGTAAACATTCACACAAAAAAAGGAATTGTAAAAGGGGTTTTTGGTTGGCCTGCCATTCATGTCCGAGTACATGATAAAGATGAATTACCTGCAATTGATACCATTTGGATTGATTGTGGAGCAGCTTCCAAAGAAGAAGTGGAAGCTTTAGGAATTCATGTAGGTTGTGTCATTACTTATCCGGATGATTTTATGGTTTTGAACGATACGTATTTTGTTTGCCGTGCTTTGGACAACCGAATTGGTGGATTTATGATAGCTGAAGTAGCGCGTTTACTTCATGAAAATAAAGATAAAATTGATTTTGGATTGTATTTTACTAATTCAGTACAAGAAGAGGTTGGTTTGCGTGGTGCTGAAATGATTACCAAAACCATACAGCCGGACGTCGCTATTGTAACCGATGTGACGCATGATACTTCTACGCCTCGCATGAATAAATCCAAAGAAGGAGATTTGAGTTGCGGAAAAGGTCCGGTTGTTACTTATGCTCCGGCAGTACAAAATAATTTACGTGAATTAATTATTGAGACCGCTGAATCGACAAAAACACCTTTTCAGAGAGCAGCAAGTAGTCGAGTAACCGGAACGGATACCGATGCTTTTGCTTATAGTAATGGTGGAGTACCATCTGCTTTAATTTCATTGCCTTTGCGATATATGCACACTACAGTAGAAATGGTACATAAAACCGATGTGGAAAATACAATTAAATTAATGTATGAAACGGTTAAGAAAATTGAAAATAACCAGAGTTTTAAGTATTTTTAAAAGAATTAAATAAAATTGAAGTGTTTTATCAATCTATCACCAATCTTAAGATAGATTTAAAATATATTTTTTATGATAATCGACTAAAGCATCAATAGGTTTTTGAACGATATGTCCAATTTCTAAATGAAACGTTCCGGCAGCGGCACGGATGATGTCTTCGTAGAAATGTGCCACCGAACCAATGAAATTTACTTCACAAAATCGAGCTTCCGGATTAGGTAAAACCTGATTTTCAAAGAATTCTGACATTGAGGTATAAATTAAATTCTGAATAAAAACTTCTTTTCTGTATTCATATACAAATTTACTGAAAGAAGCCAAATAGACATTTGCTAAAGGCTTTTGGTAAACATTGACATTTAATTCTGTGATGGTTAATTGAAAAGTTTCATTAAATTTTTCAGCTAAATGAGCCGGCATTTTCTTTGAAAAATAAGCATGAATTAGTTTTTTCCCTAAATGGCTTCCACTTCCTTCATCGCCCAAAATATAGGCAAGAGAAGGAGTCGCTTCTTTGATTTTTTTTCCATCAAAATAACAAGCATTTGAACCTGTTCCTAAAATACAAACCATAGCCGGACGACCTCTGTAAGCCGCATAACAAGCAGCTAATAAATCATGGTCAATATGTAATTCTGCATTTTTGAAAAAAGGTCGGAATCCTTCTTTTACAATTTCGTGAAGGAATTCAGCCGAACAACCCGAACCGTAGAAATACACCTGGGAGATTTTCTCGGAAACAGCCGATAATTCCTTGTTTTTTTGAATCTCTTCCTCAATAGTTTTGGAAGGAATATGGTAAGGATTGAATCCGATGGTTTGTGTTCTGAAACTCTCACTAAAATCAGGATTTAAAATTACCCAGTCTGTTTTGGTTGAACCGCTGTCCGCTATTGCTATCATTTTCGTATTGTGTTTTTTGTTTTTAAGTGTGGCTAATTTACTTCACCCTTGTCAAACGGACAAATAATATTGAACGAAACCTTTTTGGAGTAATGAAATTTAGTAATAACCTAAAATTTCATCTCTTTGTTGATGAAAATTTAAATAATACTTAGATAAAAGTCATTTTCTAAACGGTTTTATATTCTTATTTTTGAAACTTTCTATTTTAAACTAAATTAAAAATGCCGTTAGAATTATATAATCCTTTTGAAAATTTGCACTTTGATGATGCAATTTGTTTTTTGTCGGGAACGGAATTAAAAAATCAAGATGAGAAAATTACAGTTTTCCCTGAATGGCTTTTAGATAAATTTAATTACCGCGAACGGAAGTTTATTTTAATGGATACAGTTAATTCCACAACTTACGGTGAATTAAAATTACCTTGTTCGACTGAAGTAAAATTAGCTTATGATACTTTGGATGAAGAAGTGAAAATTGCATTTGAAAAGGGGTACGAAGGAATGAAGAACTTAGATGATACTAAACTTTTTCTGTGGATTGGACGAATTATTTACGGAGTACTTTATTATGAAATAGAGCAGGAGCGAGCTCGGATACAACGTCAAGAAAGAGAATTTGGAATGTCGCCTGTATTAAAAAAACGCTATGGGATGTTTCATTTAATGCTACAATCTTTGATTTCACCGGTTTGTTTTGAAGGTCAAAAAGCATGGTCGATTTCGATTGTAAAATTGAAATATTCACAAGAAGTTTTTAACCATCGGGACGATGCTATTAATTTGATGTTTTCTTTGGGTGTAAATGGATTTGGAATCATAGCTTGTTTACAGGATAATGGAGGAATTACGGCAGAAAATGAAGATATTTTGAAAAAAATTGGCAATCAGGAATTGCATCCGGTTCAGTTTGAAGAATTGTGTGCTCGTTTTTTATATTTAAATTATTTAAAACAGGTACAAGCTGATTTCAAAGTGAATTTTACAGACGAAAAAGCAACGATTGAAGCCCTTCCCTTGAAAGCTCCGCTTCATAAATCTGTTTTTACAGTATGGGACAATACTATGTTTGAGCAAGTTTTAGAAGATTATTGGACACCTTGGGCATTGACTAAAAAGGACATTATGAAAGAATCAGGTTTGCCGATTAGTTTTTTA
>JAQVDG010000315.1 GCA_028698395.1 Weeksellaceae bacterium | reverse complement strand
AAATACAAAAACCAGGAAGAGCGCATGAAAAATTACGATATTGCCGAGCTGCTGAGTTTGAGTTTGGGGCTTTGAGAGTGAGTGATTTAATAAAGTAAAATACCCCAAGATATTATTTCGAATTTATTGCATTTTGTTGATTGAAAAATATTAGCTTAAATTTAAAAAGGGCAAATCTTTCTTTGTCTTTTCAGTCCCAAAAAGTTTGTTATTGCCATCCCAAACAAGATTGATATTACGATCCATTTCTAAATAATCTAACATCCATGATTGATCAATGTTTAAAGGATTTTCAATTACCAATATTAATTTAGCTTGTGGTTTATTTTGTAGATACCTATATTCATAAAGTTGACTAATACCCTTCCTTATCTGAGATCTACTATTTTTATTGTTAGTAGATTTCATTTCGAAAATATAATCCTGATCTAATCTAACAGCAAGATCAATTAATTGATTTGATTTAGGTATTCCCCCAATTTCTCTAATTCTTCGAGCAATAAGATTTACAAGTGTTACGTGAGAATTTGATGCTCTCTCAAGTTTTGCTTGATCTTTGAAAACAAGGATTTCATTAATCGCGTTTGATACACGTTTTTCTATTTCTTCATACTCATTGAGTTCACCTGTTGCTGGTAATAGTGGTTGAGTATAATCATGAATTTTAAAGAATGGAACTTCATTGTTGAAGTTGTTTTGAATCTTAAAGTAACCTGACTCAGATAAATTCAAAAACCCTAACGACCTTGGCCATGCAAGGATTGTTGAGATTCTACGAGGTATCATTGAACTGCCCATGCTAGGTTCAGCAATCAATTGAAGATAATCAATGATTTGCTTTCTTGTTCTGCCTGCTGGGTGCAGCTCCAAATAAGGCAGAAGCTTTTGATAGATTTCAAGGTTTAAAACGGATGAAATAAATAGGGAATTGGAAATTGTTGGATTTTGAACTAAACTGTTGCCTTTAGTTGTTAAAGTTGAATTATTCTTATGATTTTCAATGAACCCTAGCATCTCAGCTGCTTTTCGGTAATACCTTCCTTGACGGTCATCACCTTGTATGCCAGGAACTTTATTTGCGATTTCAAGATCTGTTCTTGCTCCATGCGCAACGGCAAGAACTGTCAATAATACAGATTCAACTCTATCTGCTTGAGGTAAATCACTACTATTAATTCTTCTCATTAGCTTCCGATAATTAAGTATTCTTTAACACGATTATTCTTATTTCCGATTTTATGTGATTGTGTTCCAAAAGAATATATGTGATTAATTTCATGTGCTATTACTGTAGTTTTAAATCCTTTTAATATTTCCAGTAATTCTTCTTTAGTTGGTAATGAATTGGAAGAATAAGATACGGCAATAATTGACTTTTTATATTTTTCAAATAATTTTTCAAATTCACTGTATGCTTCAATTTTGTTTGAAAAAGGTGTTCTATAGCTTTTGAACTTTTTGGTCTTCGTGTGTTCTTGAATTTTGATACCATCCCAATTTTTTACAAGTCCTTCAACAAAATGATACCTTCTGACGTAATCATTATCAGACTTAATGCTAAAATAAGGAGGATCCAAATATACTAAATCTGATTGTAAATCGAGATTTTGAGTTTCATAATTAAATGATTTGTTTTGTTGTCCGTTGTTAAAGACAGCCTTATTGATCAGAGAAGTGCTAATAATAAAATGTTCTTTAAGAGAAGTTTTTATATCTTTCCGCCCATCGTCATATCTATGACCGATAAAGGTAAAAATACCTCTTGGTCTCTTTTTCATACAAGCTCTCGAAAGTGCCGCTAATGCAATTGACTTTTTGTATTTGTTATCGAGTAAATCAATATTAGCCCGAACTTGATCTAAAAAATTGTTATCACTGTTAGAAAAGTAAAGATCTCTGAAAGTAGTACTTATAAAATCATTGTCATTTTCCCTATTAATAAGCAATTTAATATCAGATGGTTCGAGATTAATTTCACTATTCTCAATAATAGCATTGGCATTATGATAACTCATTGCCATGAAATCATTACTAATAACTCTTTTGCCTTGACATTTCATGAAGTAGCCAACAATATTGCTTCCTGCAAAAGCATCGTAAAATGACTCAAATTCATATTCTCGCAAAAATTGCCAAATTTCGCCGATGATTTTATTTTTACTTCCCATGTATCGTGAACCCGGGAAGAATTCAAATTGATTTACTAATGTTGGTATGTCTATCTGTGAACTCATTAACTTCCGATTACTATGATATCAATTCCTTTCCTTTTACTTGCATCACTATTAATTAATCGCTTTGTTTCAATTCGTTTGATTTCAAAATTTTTGTACAATTCAAGAATCACAGGATGCTCTGAATTAGTCAAAATTACATGACAACCCATATTCACTAATCTTTCGAATTCTTCCTTTAGGGCTATCTGGTCATCATGATAAAAAAACTCCTTCGTATACCTCTTAAAATCGCTGTACTTACCCACAGGGTAATATGGTGGGTCTAAAAAGATGAAATCACCCTTACGTGCATATTTTTTTAGTGTTTCTGTATAATCTGCAAATTCAATTATTGTGTTTTGCAAAAACTCACTAGCGTTTCTTAATCCCTCACTATCCAAGAAACTACCTGTTCTTTTACCGTATGGAACATTAAATTTACCTTTTTTATTAACACGATATAGGCCATTAAAACATGTTTTATTCAAATAAATTAATCTTGCGGCTCTTTCAATATTTGATAGTTTTTCTGTATCCACAGCCCTAATATTGTAGTAAAAAGTTTCATTGTTTTTGAAACTCTCAAGATGGGATATCACATCTTCAACAGAATTTTTTATGGCCTTATATGTAATTATTAATTCAGAATTTAAATCACCGATAACAGCATTCGTGGGATTTAAGAAAAAATAAAACGCTCCTCCACCTATGAATGGTTCAATGTATTTATTAAAGACCTTTGGTGTATATTTAACTAGTTCTGGAATTAGTTGTGTTTTTCCACCTGCCCATTTGAGGAATGGTTTTATTCCGATTTCTGTTGGAAACAATCCAAGTGGATCAAAAACAGATGGCAATATTTCAACTTCATTATACATTATTTTCTTGTATTTTTTTACCATTAAGATATTCTAAGGTTTCTTCAGCTATTTTCAATGCATCAATAGCATTTTCTTCATCTTTAATTTCGTATGCAATTTTTTCTCCAAGCCAAATTGCTAAAAGTTTATGTTTTGCAATTTTGTAAAAGTTTGCAAGTGCGAGTACTTGCTCTTTTGTTGCTCTTCTCTCTCCTCGTTCGATTTTACTCAATAAAGCCTGATCAATATCTATTGCAGAAGCAACTTGCCTAAGATAAAGTTGACGATGCTCACGTAGAACTCGTATCATGGAACCTAAACCATTCATAGTAGAATTATATTGACTTGACAAGAAACGTCAAAAGTATAAAAGTTTCAGGTATACTTTTAGTTTTACTAAAGTTTTTATCTACTCAAACCTCAAACCCTCCTTTTCCAGTTGTTTTTTAAGTGAGTTTACAGCTTTGTTAAGCGAGCGGACGTCTTTGCCTAGTTCGAAGGAGGTTTGTTGCAATTGTGCCAGAACCGTCAGGC
>JAQVDG010000314.1 GCA_028698395.1 Weeksellaceae bacterium | reverse complement strand
CTCTTCCGATCTAGATACAATATTATTTTTGATTGGTGTGCAAGAATTAGGTCAAGGAAAAAGAAAATTCGTGAAAGATGATAAACTAAATTTAATGCACATTGCCGTCTGCCGTTTATTGGAACCTTTAGGATATTACCGTTACAAAGGTGTTGATAGTGAAGGTTGGCCGCAATTTGAATTAACAGAAAAAATTCCTGATTTAAAAGCCAATGAACAAAGTTTATTAATCCGGCGTGCTATTATCAAGTATTTTAAAACAAAGGAATTAATTTAAAAACTTAATCATAATACTCAATATTACGCAAAACAATATAGCGTGGTTTTCCGTTGGTTAAGGTAATTTGCTGAATCCAATTTCCTTTTTCGTCCAATTTATACGAATACACATCTTGAGCACTCAAACTTCCATCGGAGAAAAAATAATTTTCTTCAATTAAACTTCCGTTTTCATCATAATCAGAATGCCATTTTGCAATTAAAACACCCAACGGATTGTACATATATTCTTCAATTTTATTTCCTTTTTCATCGTACACATATTTATTGGTCACACTTGGTGTTTTACTTTGATTGAAATATTGCCGTTCTTCAATTAAATTGAGTTTCTCATCATACAAATAAATTCTTTTTATGACTTCCTCTCCATCAGCATTGTAACGAACATTCTCAATGACTTTACCTACTTCATTCAAACGGGCTGATTGAGTATAAATTACTTCCTCAAATGCAGTGTAATTTGTCTCCGAAATTTCATTTTTTTTATGTTCTATGATACTTTTTGAACGAATATCACCATCTGTTTTGTAAATGATTTCTTCTGTCAAAAATCCTTTTTTATCAAAAACTCTTTGTGTATCTTTTTTCCATGCCGGTTTTGCACGTTTTCCGGCTTCAATCCGTCCGTTATTTTCCAAAGCTTCATACGAAATCTCTTGAATGGTTTTAATTTTTCCTTTTAATTTAAATTCTGATAAATCATTGATTTTGTATTTATTACACGAGAAAAAGAGCAAACTCAAAAGGAATATGCTCTGCCTTTTCATAAAGGATAGCTTATGGAAATTTATCATATAAAAAGTGAATTTTGGATGAATTTAAACTAAATATTTTAATAAAAGACTGAAATGTCTTATTTTTTTCACCTTTTCTTCTTCCAATTTTCCAAATCCATACAAACAAAAAATAAAATCCAAATCATTTTCCTTTGCTGACAGATAATCAGTAAAAGTATCACCTATATACACTGATTCAGTTGGTTTTAACTGATTTCGTTTCATCAACAATTGAATATTTTCAGCTTTAGGTTTTCCGGTTCTTCCGTATTCCTCAAAATCTTGAAAATAATCATGAAAACCGAAATAATCTAAAAAAGCATTAATATAACCTTTATTGCAATTACTGACAATAAATAATTTGTGATTTTCAGCTAATTGTGGCAAAATTTCCTTGACAGACTCATATAAAACACCTCCTGTTTCTTTGATTTGTTTCGCTTCATTCTGAATGATTTCATGCATTATAGATTGAATGGTTTCTTCTTGAATTCCGGGAAACAATTCGATTAAAACCTTATCCGCCAACAAGCCCATATACGGATTCATATCCTCTGGTTTCAAAGGTTTTTCTAATAAATTATGGGAAATTAAAACCTTATTCCAGTTTTCAACAATCGATGAACGAGCATCCCACAAAGTCCCATCTAAATCAAATATTAAATTCTTGTATATCAATTTTTTATATGTTTTTATTTAACGTTACAATTTATATGATTAATTTATCTATAAAGTAAGTATTTTGCTCTTATTTTTTTGAATTTATCCAATTCTTCCTGCCAAGATTTTTTAATTTCTTCCTCTGAAAATCCTTGTTCAATTTGCTTTCTTAACTCATCGGTTCCAGCCAATGTATCTATCCAAAATTTTCCGGAATTTTTAATCCAAAACGACTCTTTTCCTTCATAATTTTGATAAGCTTTTATCAACCATTCCAATTTAATTTCTGACAAAAACGGCGTATCACTCAAATCTTCTCCATAGCAAACTTGTCCGTTAAATCTCGGTTCTTTTGCTCCTACATTTGGTTTTGGCACAAACTGATAAGACATATTTTTTAAATAAGGCGAACCATATACCTGAAACGGCTTATCCGTACCTCGCCCTTCACTTCCGTTGATTGCTTCAAAAAAACAAGTACTTGGATATAAGTTAATCGATTTATCATTGGGTAAATTCGGAGACGGTTTTACCGGTAAAGAATACTGAGTATCGTGTGTGTAATTTTTTAATGGAATCACTGTTAAATCACATTGAATACCGTTTGTCAGCCATTTTTCACCGTTTATCATCAAAGCATATTCGCCAATCGTCATTCCATATACAATCGGAACCGGATGCATCCCCACAAAAGATTTATATTTTTTATCCAAAACCGGACCGTCCACATAATGTCCGTTTGGATTTGGTCGATCCAATACAATGACTTTTTTCCCCACTTCGGCAGCGGTTTCCATCACATAATGCAAAGTAGAAATATAGGTATAAAATCGTGCTCCAACATCTTGAATATCAAATAAAATAACATCTAAATCCGCATATTGCTCCTGAGTTGGTTTTTTGTTTTTTCCATAAAGCGAAACAATCGGCAATCCAGTTTTAACATCTTTTCCTGATTTTACGGTTTCACCTGCATCCGCATCGCCACGAAAGCCATGTTCGGGCGAAAATATTTTAGTTATTTGTATGTTGTAATAGAGAAGAAAATCAATTATACTTTCCGTAAACATTTCCATTTGTTTTTCATGCAGTACATCTATTGGTCGTGTATAAGTTACAATTCCCGTTTGGTTGGTAACGACTCCTACTCTTTTCCCCTCCAATTCCGGAAGATATAAATCGACTTGTTCGGCTCCTGTTAAAATTTTATCAGAAAAATGCTGAGCATAGGAGAAATTAGAGAGAAATAAAGCAATTAATGTATATTTGAAAAGTTTTTTACACATACTAAAATTTTAAAAATTTGAATTTCACTTGGTGGTTTGCAAAAAAGATTGCGTTTGGTAAAAGTAATAAAAATAACCTTTCGGCCACTATTATCCGCATTGGTCAAATTGCGGTGGCCATTGGTGTATTAGTTGCTTTGATTACACTTTCCACCGGAATTGGCGCACGTAAGGGCATTAAACAAAAGCTGGCAGATTTCAACGGACATATTACTATAAAACCGTATAACAGTAACTTATCTTTCAATTCGGATTCCATTTCTATTCATCAAAATTTTTATCCGAATTTCAAAAATATTCCGGAAATCACACATGTTCAAGCAATTGCCAATAAAAACGGTATCATCCGAACAAATGAAAATTTTAGTGGAATTGTTCTAAAAGGTGTTGGACTTGATTTTGATGTGAAACGTTTTCAGCCTTATTTGGTAAAAGGAAAATTTCCAACCATTTTGAAAGACAGTTTGTCCAATGAAACTTTAGTTTCTCAAAAAATTGCAAATGAACTGCATTTAGACATCGACAGTACTTTCATTACTTATTTTATCCAAGACAACCGGAAACCGGTTTACAGACGGTTTAAAATCAGTGGAATTTACAATACTGACATCAAAGATTTTGATGATATT
>JAQVDG010000313.1 GCA_028698395.1 Weeksellaceae bacterium | reverse complement strand
GTTTTGAATTGCTTCTTCCCGGTTGATTTCAATAAAAGGAGCGGTATCGTAGTGTACACCAAGTATTTTATTACATTCTACAAAATCCGAAGCCACTAAAGCTTCTTTGACATCCATGGTATAATTTCCGCCAATTGGAAAAACAGCTAAATCCAATTGAAAGAAAAGCGGAATTAACTTCATGTCCATAGTTAAAGCAGTATCACCGGAAAGATAAATTGTTTTTCCTTCAGATTCTAAAATAAAACCAACCGGATTTCCACCATAACTTCCATCCGGAAAAGAAGAAGAATGAACAGCACTAACGACTTTTAAACGACCAAAATCAAAATCCCAACTTCCTCCCTGATTCATGGCATGTCCTTCAAATCCTTTGTTGGAGTAGTAAGTAACCACTTCATGGTTGGAAATTATTTTAGCTCCGGTTCGTTCTACGATGGCTTCCACATCTAAAATATGGTCATAATGCGCATGGGTCAGTAAAATATAATCAGCTTTTAATTCAGCAGTATTAATTGAAGCTGCTTTTGGATTTCCACTAATGAATGGATCGACTAAAATATGTTGGTTTTGGGTAACGATTCCTAAGGCGGAATGACCGTAATAAGTGATTTTCATTTTAAATTAATTAACTCGTTAAACATTGTTTTACAAATATAGACTATGAATTTTTAAAAACCCAAGCCCATTCAACAAAATCAAGATTGAAAAATTTGATTTTTATTGGTAGAATGTAGTGTTTCCTAATAATAATTGTATTTTTGACTCGACTTTTAAAATAAATTCCGACGGAATTATAAAACGTATGAAAAATTATTTTTTACTCATCGGGCTTCTTTTTGGCAGTGTGTTTTTCGTTTCTTGCGAAGACGACGATGTGTGTATTGGCGAAGCAACTCCGGCTATGACGGTCGTTTTCCGAAATATATTAAATATGGAAAACCAAAGCGATACTTTAACGATTTATGCTTCTCCTGATTTGAATTTTGAAAACTCGATTTTGCTTTATGAAAAAATTTTCACTGATAGTTTAAAATTACCTTTGGGAAGTTTGGCCCAGTCTCAAACGTATTTTAAAATCCAGCGAAGAAGTAATGAGGTTTCGGATATTTTAAAAGTTGATTATCAGACTCATTCCGAATATGTCTCCAAAGCTTGCGGATTTCGTTTGACCTATGAAAATCTGAATTTTGAAACCACTCAAAATCACATTCAATATTTAATTCCCGGCGAATCAAATCAATTAAAAAATGAATCAAAAACCAATTTATATATTATTTTGGGCAATTAGTCTTTTCGCTGCTTCTCTACACGCACAAACGGATTCATTGAATTTGGATGCTAAAATATTGGTGGAAGAAATTCAAGATACTGTTGCTGTTCAAAAGGTAAAAAAAGGAAAAGGAAATTTATTTGTCAGTGTAGATTTGGTGGCACCGGTAATGGGTTTTTTTAATGATAAAAAAGGATTTCAAGCCGGAATAAGTTATAAAATCTATAAAAAATGGAATTTGGCAGCTGAAGTCGGATTTGAAAAAAACCATTACGATGAACTCGATTGGAATATTGATGTGGAAGGAATAGTTTTTAAATTAGGATTCAACTGGTTCATTACTCAGGATTACGAAAACTCTTCCAATGGTTTTTATACCGGACTTCGTTTTGCCTATACGGTTTACGACCAAAAAATCCACCAATATCCCATTCGCATGTCCAATAATCAAGTAGGAGAAGTCGGGAGTTTTCCAACAGAAAAAGTTAGTTCGTATTGGATAGAAATTGTTGCCGGAGGGCGAATCCAACTGTTTAAAAATTTATATGCTGATGTTTCGTTACGACCCGAAATTTATTTGGGAAGTAAAAAACAAGAAGGAATAAAGCCCTTGGTTATTCCGGCTTACGGAAAAGATATAGGTCCGATTAATTTTACTGCTTCTTGGGGTTTGACCTATAAAATATTCTAATGTCAATCATTTAAAAAGGATGAATTATCTTTGGTGAAAATAAACTTTAAAATGAATATTCAGGATAAAATCAATGCACTGAGAGAAGAGTTAAATCAATACAATTATAATTATTATATTCTTGATAATCCATTAATTAGCGATTATGAATTTGACCAAAAGTTAAAGAACTTACAAGACTTAGAACTTCAATATCCCGAATATTTTGATGTCAATTCTCCTACGCAAAGAGTAGGCGGAGGCATCACCAAAAACTTTCCGACGATTGAACATAGTTACCGAATGTATTCATTGGATAATTCTTATTCGGTTGAAGATTTACAGGATTGGGAAAAACGAATTGAAAAAACTTTAGAAGACAAAGTAGAGTTTGTTTGTGAATTAAAATACGATGGTGCTTCGATTTCATTATTCTATGAAGAAGGAGAATTAAAACAAGCTGTAACACGAGGTGATGGTTTTCAAGGTGATGAAATTACCGCTAATATCCGAACGATTCAGTCGGTTCCTTTGAAATTAAAAGGAAATTATCCTTCATCATTTTACATTCGTGGTGAAATTGTTTTACCTTATAAAGAATTTGACCGAATCAATGCCGAACGACAAGAACAAGCTTTGGAATTGTATGCTAATCCAAGAAATACAGCGAGTGGAAGTTTAAAATTACAAGACAGTAGGGAAGTTGCCAAACGAAAGTTAGATTGTTATCTTTATACGATTGTCGGTGAGAAATTACCGTTTTCTACCCAATGGGAAATGTTAAAATCAGCAGATTCTTATGGATTTAAAGTTCCTAAAACGGCAAAATTATGTTCCAATTTGGATGAAGTTTTGGAATTTATCGAGTATTGGGACAAAGAACGAAAGAATTTGGCATTTGAAATTGACGGAATTGTTGTTAAAGTAAATTCATTCCAACAACAAGAAGAATTAGGTTTTACTGCCAAATCTCCGCGTTGGGCAATGGCGTATAAGTTTAAAGCAGAGCAAGTTGAAACCGAATTGTTGAGTATTTCTTATCAGGTTGGGCGAACCGGAGCAGTTACGCCGGTAGCAAATTTAAAACCGGTTAATTTAGCGGGAACAGTTGTAAAACGAGCTTCACTTCACAATGAGGATATAATCAATAAGTTAGATGTTAGAATTGGCGACAGCGTTTATGTGGAAAAAGGAGGAGAAATCATTCCGAAAATCGTAGAAGTCAATTTGGATGTACGCCCGGTAGGAACTCAAAAAATAGAATTTATCACCAATTGTCCGGAATGTGGAAGTGAACTTATACGGAATGAAGGAGAGGCACAGCATTTTTGTCCGAACGAAGACGGATGTAAACCACAAATAATCGGACGTATGGAGCATTTTGTTTCCAGAAAAGCGATGGATATGGCAAGTATTGGAAGTGAAACAGCTATTTTATTGTACGATAATGATTTAGTTGAAAATGTTGCTGATTTTTATTCCCTAAAGAAAATAGATTTATTGCCTTTGGAGCGAATGGCAGAAAAGTCAGCACAAAACATTATGGATGCTATTGAACTTTCTAAAAAAATTCCATTTGAAAAAGTGCTGTATGCCATTGGAATTCGTCATGTGGGCGAAACCGTAGCAAAAAAATTAGCCAAACATTTTAAATCTATTGAAAATCTACAAAATGCAAGTTTTGAGG
>JAQVDG010000312.1 GCA_028698395.1 Weeksellaceae bacterium | reverse complement strand
ACATTGGCAATTCCGCAGTCAGAACCGGCGACTGATAAGAATTTTTCAGCTTCACGTAAGTTATTAGTCATAATCGCAGAAGATAAACCTTGCATTACACCATTTTGAAGCTCAATTGCATTTTCAACTTCTCCTGAATATTTAATCAAATATAAAATTGGAGCAAAAGTTTCATGCTGAACGATTTCATAATGATTTTCTACTTCTGCAATTGCCGGTTTTACATAACAACCGCTTTCATAACCGTTTCCTTCCAGAATTCCACCTTCTACAAGGAATTTACCGCCTTCTTCTTCAATTTTATTTAAAGCATTTTGATACATAGCAACAGCAGCCTTGTCAATCAAAGGTCCTACATGATTATTTTGATCCAAAGGATCTCCGATTTTTAATTGACCATAAGCTGATACAATTGCATTTTTCACTTTATCGTAAATGGATTCATGAATAATCAATCGACGAGTTGAAGTACATCTTTGTCCGGCTGTTCCTACTGCACCGAAAACTGCACCGATAACCGTCATTTTCACATCAGCATCCGGTGTAACGATGATGGCATTGTTTCCACCTAATTCGAGTAAAGAACGTCCTAAACGAGCTGCAACATCCTGTGCTACAATTTTCCCCATACGGGTAGAACCGGTGGCAGAAATTAAAGGAAGTCTTGTATCCTGAGTTAAAAATTCTCCTACTTTGTAATCTCCTGTTACAATATTTGAAATTCCTTCCGGAAGATTATTTTCTTTTAAAACTTCCTGAATAATATTTTGGCAAGCTACACTACATAAAGGGGTTTTCTCGCTTCCTTTCCAAATTACCACATCACCGCAAACCCAAGCCAAAGCAGCATTCCATGACCAAACGGCTACCGGAAAGTTAAATGCTGAAATAACACCAACGATTCCCAACGGATGATACTGGTCGTACATTCTGTGTCCCGGACGTTCTGAATGCATGGTAAATCCATATAATTGGCGAGATTGACCAACCGCAAAGTCACAAATGTCAATCATTTCCTGAACTTCACCTAAACCTTCCTGATAGGATTTTCCCATTTCATAGGAAACTAATTTTCCTAAATCCGCTTTGTACTCTCTCAATTTTAATCCAAATTGACGAACGATTTCACCGCGAATAGGAGCAGGAGTAGTTCTCCAAACTTTAAAAGCATCTTGAGCAGCTGCAATTACTTTCTCGTAATCTTCACGAGTTGTTGCTTTTACTTTTCCGATTAATTTTCCATCGACAGGGGAGTAGGATTCAATGATTTCACCATTTGAAAACCAATTGCTTCCTGTGCTGGTTCCTTCGTTTATTTCTTTAAGTCCTAAATTTTTTAATTCGTTTTGTATCATTATTTTACTTGATTTTTATGAAAGTTACCAAAGGTAATAATTTTTAAAAGTTTAGACAAAACTCTATTGTATATTCTGAGCTTGTCTTAAAAAAATAGCTATTGTTATGTAAACTGTAAAGTTGTATAATGTATAAAAATGTTTTTGGAATTTGATTTTAAACATTGTACAATTAACTTAACACTATAAATCAGCTGTTTCTTGAGTATTTTCTGTTGCTTTTTTAATGTTGAAATGAAATAATACTTTTCCCCAAGTTAAACAAGCATCGCCACTATTTTCTTCAATATCAATTGTAAATTGTTCGGTTAAACTACTTGCTTCGTAAGTAGGAACGGTTACACGAAGTGCATCTTGTGCCTCATTGTAAACGGTTCCCCATTGGTTCCAATCTTTATTAAAAATAACAACGGTTTCTTTTTCTCCCGGAATGGTGTACAAACTGTATTTTCCTGCACTTAATTGATTTCCTTCAATCAAAACATCGGAATTAGCATAAAATATGGTGGCTTCATTGGCTCCGGTTCGCCACAATTTACCAAAGGGAACAATGTCTTTTCCAAATTCTCTTCCTTTTAAAAACGGACGACTGTAAATGATTTCAACTTCTAAGCTTTCTTTGCTTAATTTGACAGAATCTAAAGGACTTACACGGTTTTGTGCCTGAGTTTGGCTTAGTCCGAGCAAACTAATAAAAACAGTTAGTATAATGAAACGCATAATTATTATTTTTTAAAATTTGACCAATTTATTCAAGTTCTGTGCCATTTTCCTTAAAGGATTATCTAAAATTCGGCTAAATTATTTAGTTAACAAATATAAATTTTTTGGATGATTTTAAGCCAACATCCGAATGGCTAATTTTACTCCTTCAATTAATTTGTCAACCTCTTCTTTTGTGTTAAATACGGCGAATGAAGCCCGAACCGTTCCTTTGATACCAAAATGACGCATAATCGGTTGAGTACAATGATGTCCGGTACGAACGGCAATTCCTTTTTTGTCTAAAATCATTCCAACATCCGATGGATGCACATGTGGAAATTTTAAATTGAAAGAAACAGCTCCCGAACGAGGTACTTCTTTTCCGTAAATGATAACTTCATCTAACTCAGCAAGTTTTTCGGTAGTGTATTTTAATAATTCATCTTCATGCTGATGAATGTTTTCAATTCCAATTGATTGAATATAATCAATCGCAGTTCCCAAAACAATATTGGCTTCTATATTAGGCGTTCCGGCTTCAAATTTAAACGGAAGCCCGGAATAAGTAGAATGTTCCATCCAAACTTCTTTAATCATTTCGCCGCCCCCGTGATAAGGCGGTAGTTTTTCTAAAATTTCTTCTTTTCCGTACAAAATTCCCACTCCGGTTGGAGCATACATTTTATGACCGGAAAAAACCAAGAAATCACAATCCATTTTTTGAACATCAATGGCTTTGTGCGGAGCGGATTGAGCTGCATCAATTAAAACCCAAGCTCCGATTTTCCGTGCTTTTTGAATAATGAGTTCAATTGGATTTATAATACCTAATGCATTGGAAACTTGATTAACTGTAATTAATTTTGTGTTTTCTGTAATTAAATCATCAAATTTTTCGATCGCCAAACTTCCGTTTTCATTGAGCGGAATGTACTTTAATTTTGCTCCGGTTTTTTCGCATAATAATTGCCAAGGAACGATGTTGGAATGGTGTTCAATTTCAGTAATGATGATTTCGTCATTAGACTTTATCAACTGACTTAAACTTGAAGCTACCAAGTTAATGCCTTCTGTTGTTCCTCTTGTAAAAATAATTTCGTGTGCTTTTTTTGCATGGATGAATTGACGGACTTTTTCACGCGAATCTTCCATCATACTTGTAGCTTCCTGACTCAGTGTATGAATACCCCGATGGACATTGGCATTGAATTTATGATAATAATCTGTTATAGCATCCAAAACCAATTGAGGTTTTTGAGAAGAAGCAGCATTGTCAAAATAAATCAAGGGATTTCCGTTTACTTTTCGATTGAGAATTGGGAAATCATTTCTAATTTTTTGTATATCGAGTGTCAATTTTTTATTATTTAGAATGATTTCACAAAAGTAGTTAAAAATAAGCGGGTAAAAAAGGATTTATACCGGCTTAAAAAGATAGAATCGGGCAATAATAAAAAGAATTAAGTGAATTTGATATTCTCTATTTCATTTGATTGAAAAAATAATTTTGTTAGGTTTTGTTATTTCACAAAAAGGCTTACATTTGCAGCCATAACAACCAAAAGTTGTTTGGAGAG
>JAQVDG010000311.1 GCA_028698395.1 Weeksellaceae bacterium | reverse complement strand
ATATTGACATTGCTGAATTTGAAAATGATGTTAAAGCTTTCCTGAAAAAAAGAAAAAACGTTCACCCCGAAGATACCAAAGCAATCGGTGGATTTAATTTGGGTGAAAACCTGAACAAAATGTTTTCCTTCATGAGCGGATTACAATTATTAGCAATTGTAGTCGGTGCTTTGACTTTATTCTCCGGTGTCATCGCCATTGCAAGTATTTTGCTGATTACCGTTTCCGAACGAACCAAAGAATTCGGAATCCGAAGAGCTTTAGGCGCTGTTCCGGCACAAATCCGGTCTCAGATTCTGTTAGAATCCATTGTTCTCACTCTAATTGCCGGATTAGCAGGAATTACAGGAGCTACTTTTGTACTGTATATTATCAATACTATAATTGCTTCCAACCCGGAAAGTCAATTTCCGTTTATAAATGCATCCATTGATGTAACAACTTTATCAATTGCCTTACTAATTATGGTAATTATGGCAATGCTTGCCGGTTTAATTCCTGCACAAAGAGCCATTGCTATTAAGCCGATTGATGCTTTACGAGATGAATAAAAAGATTTGAAAAATAAAAGATGAAAAAGTTTTTAAAAATAAGCCTGATTGTATTGTTTGTAATTGCTGTTGTAAGTGCTATTTCTTATATGTACAAAACCAGTACGAAAGAATTGGACAAGTTTGAAACAACCGAAGTAGAAACCCGAAACATTTCCAACAAAGCCGTTGCAACAGGTTCTGTGAAACCCAGAGAAGTTATTGAAATCAAACCCAATATTTCCGGAGTCATTACTGACCTTCACGTAAAAGAAGGCGACATCGTTAAGCAAGGCGATTTAATTGCTACACTGAAAGTAATTCCGAATTTGAACAGTTTAAATTCGGCTCAACAACAAATTAATTCAGCCAAAATCACTTTGAATAATGAAAAAATTCAATTTGAACGAACTCAATCCTTATACGAACAAGGCGTTATTCCTAAACAAGAATACGACAATGCCCTGATGAGTTATCAAATGGCACAACAAAATTTAGGCGATGCCGAAAGTAATTATAAATTAGCCCAATCCGGCGTTGCTCCCGGTTTGGAAAAATATGCCAATACCCAAATCCGGGCAACCATTTCGGGTATGATTCTGTCTATTCCGGTTGAAATTGGAAATACCGTTCAGGAAATCAATAATTTCAGCGTTGGAACAACAATCGCCACTATGGCAGACGTGAAACAAATGATTTTTGAAGGAAAAGTTGATGAAGCCGATGTTGGAAAACTAAAAGAAGGAATGCCTTTGACTATCTCCATCGGTGCTTTACCGGATGAAAAATTTGAGGGAATTTTGAATTTCATTTCTCCGTCCGGAGTAGAAACCAACGGAATTGTAGAGTTTGAAATCAAAGCAGATGTGAACCTGAAAGAAGACATATTCCTAAGAGCCAATTACAGTGCCAATGCCGAAGTCGTCTTGTTTGCCGTAGAAGATATTTTATCGATTGAATCCGCTCATATTCAGTACGATGAAAATGGAGAAGCCTTTGTTGAAGTACTAAAACCCGGAACGGAAGAATATGAACAACCGGTTTATTTGAAAAAAATACTTGAATTGGGATTGTCCGACGGGGTTTATACTGAAGTGAAAAGTGGCTTGAAAAAAGGCGATAAAATAAAAATCTTCAATACCGATTTAGAAACCGCCAATAAACCGAAAGGACACGGAAGACCAAGAGGCTAATCAAATTAATAAACTTCCGTTTTCAATATAGAAAACAAAAAGATTAAGGAAAAATCTAACAGCATCCAAACATTGGCAACCCTTGCGCAATTCCCTTTATGAGAAACGAGAAAAAAATAGTATCTTCGTATCGCTTGCCGGTAAAATCTATCCTGCATCAAACTGCTAAAACATTATTCGGAATAATAAAGACGACATAGAGAAAAATAAATGAAAAACAAAAACTGTCTCAATTGCGGAAAAAAACTAACAGACAAATTTTGTTCAGGATGTGGGCAAAAATCTGACATACATCGCATTACATTTAAAAACTTTTTCTTTCACGACATATTGCACGGAGCATTTCACATTGAAAAAGGAATATTATTTACTGCCAAACAAGCACTAATACGCCCCGGAAAAGCAGCCATAGATTATATTTCAGGAAAAAGAAAACCTTATTACAATGTCTTTTTACTTATTCTGCTGACCATTGGTTTCATGTTATTTATCAGACATTTTTATAGCGAAATAATCATTGAGCAAGGCAGAGGATATATCAAAGACACTTCCAATCTAAATCAGGCCAGTAAAACAATAGACAATATTTTTGCCCAAAAAAGTAAAATAGTAATCCTCCTTTTTGTCCCATTTGCAGCACTAAACAGTTTTATTCTCTTTAAAAGAAAAAAATTAAATTTAAGTGAACATTCTATAATTGCAGGAATGATATTATTAGGGATTCTATTGTTATCAACCCTTGGAAATATTCTGTTTTATTTTGATTTGCTAATAGAATTTAACAATACGGTCGCTGATACCATTAGTATTTCTATTACCACGCTGATATTTTTATATATTGCTTATGGCTACTTTAATGCTTTTGGGGATGATTATACCAAATTAGGATTTTCTTACAGAATCCTCTTGTTTTTTGCTTTCATTTTTATTGAAATGATGATTTTACTTTTTATCACTATTGGATTTATTACAAAGTGGAAATTTGGAGAAATTACAATATCTCCTTTTAATTAAGCCCACTTAGAATTTCACCAATTTCTTTTTATGAATTGAAAATTAATCTTCACTCAATTTTATACCAATTTCAAATTACACCAATAAATCACATCTTATTTTGGTCTATATTGATTATCCTTACGGTATTACTATTCTTTTGAGCCTATTTTCAACTTTATAAAGTCTAAAAAAAATATTTACAAACAAAAAAATAGTATATTTAACCCGTAAAAAAACAACAATACAAACTCAATTAAACCAACTTAATATGAAACAGAAAATTTTACTTTTATTAAGTCTTTTTGTGATTGCTGCTTCGCAAGCGTGGGGGCAGACCTATGACCTTGTTACTTCTAATGCCCAACTTGAAGAGGGAGCGGAGTACATTATTTTAGGACAAAGGGGTAACAACACTATTTTAGTTATGACTACTACTCAAAATTCTAATAACAGAGCTGGTGTTGTTATTTCAGGAACCACTCTTCCTACTACTTTAGAAGCAGAAGCAAATTATGCTGTTTTTGAATTAGGGCTTTCTGATGGTCATTGGACTTTTTACGATGCTGAAAATGAAGGATTCTTATATGCAGCAAGTAGTAGTTCAAATCACTTAAAAACACGTCCATTGGTTAGTGACGGAAATAGTAGATGGGAAATAAATATAGATAACGATAATAACATAGCAAGTGTAGTTGCTCAAGGTACTAATTCACGAAAAGTGATGCAATTAAATAACACTAATGGTCAAGATTTATTCGCTTGTTATGCAAGTGCCAGTCAAGCTCCTGTTTATTTATACAAAAAAGGAGTTGCTTCACAAAACCCAATACTTAAACCTTCTGAACAAGAAATAACCGGGTGGGGTTATATGGAAGGCAATGCTTCGGTTTCGCAAAGTTTTGTTTTAAGTGGAATGAA
>JAQVDG010000310.1 GCA_028698395.1 Weeksellaceae bacterium | reverse complement strand
TAATGGGATTTCAGCCTAAACATTTCTCTTTTAATGTGGACGGAGGTCGTTGTGATACTTGTAAAGGCGATGGAACTTTAACCATTGAAATGCAATTTATGGCTGATGTAGAATTGGAATGTGAAATATGCCATGGTACTCGATTTAAAAAGGAAATTTTAGAAGTGAAATTCCACGGAAAAAATATTTCGGATATTTTACACATGACAGTGGATGAATCTATAGAATTTTTTCAAAAACACAAAGAAGAAAAAATTGTAGAAAAACTTCAACCTTTGCAAGATACCGGATTGGGATATGTTCAGTTGGGACAATCTTCCAATACGCTTTCGGGTGGAGAAGCACAACGAATCAAATTAGCTTCGTTTTTGGGTAAAATTCATCAACTTCCTACTTTGTTTATTTTCGATGAACCTTCTACCGGTTTGCATTTTCATGATGTAAAAAAATTACTGAAAGCACTTCGAGCCTTAATTGATAAAGGTCATACGGTTTTTGTGATTGAGCATCACATGGATATTATAAAATCAGCCGATTGGATTATTGACATCGGTCCGGCAGGAGGAAAACAAGGTGGAATGATTGTGGCAGAAGGAAAACCGGAAGAAGTAGCGGAAGTAAAAGAATCCCAAACGGCACTATTTTTAAAAGAAAAATTAGATGAAGCCCGACAAAACAGAAAAAATGAGCCGTTAAAAATGCAACAAACATAATGATAATGAACTTTCAAGATACGATTTGTGCTGCTTCAACCGCTCAAGGTGTAGGAGCTTTAGGAATCATTCGAATTTCCGGTTTGAATTCTATTCAAATTGTAAATCAGGTTTTTAAAGGGAAAAATCTAAAAGAAGTAGCATCGCATACAGTTCATTATGGATGTATAATCTCTTCATCACCAGCAAAGGAAAAAGAAATAATTGACGAAGTTATGGTAGCGATTTTTAAAGCACCTAAAACTTTTACAGCAGAGGATTTGGTAGAAATTTCCTGTCACGGATCGCCTTATATTCAACAACAAATTTTGGATGTTTTGATTCAGAATGGAGCAAGATTGGCACAACCCGGTGAATTTACCCAACGCGCTTTTCTTAATGGACGAATTGATTTGGCACAAGCTGAGGCAGTTGCCGATTTAATTGCAGCCGAGAACAAAGCTTCTCATCAAATTGCATTGAACCAAATGCGTGGTGGAATTTCTTCAGAATTAAAAAATTTAAGAGAAGAATTGGTTAATTTTACTGCTTTGATTGAATTAGAATTGGATTTTTCAGAAGAAGATGTGGAATTTGCCAATCGGGAAGAGTTGGATGAGTTAATTCAGAATTTAAAATCTAAAATTCAAAATTTACTAAAGACTTTCGACTACGGAAATGCTGTAAAAAACGGTGTTCCGGTAGCAATTATCGGAAAACCCAATGCCGGAAAATCAACTTTACTCAATGCTTTGTTGAACGAAGAAAGAGCTATTGTTAGCGATATTGCCGGAACAACTCGTGATACAATCGAAGAAACCATGACAATTGACGGAATTACATTTCGTTTTATAGATACTGCCGGAATTCGGGAAACTACCGATACGATTGAAGCCATTGGAGTAGAAAAAGCAAAAGAAAAAGTTGTTCAGGCTAAAATAGTGATTCATTTGTATGAGGATGATATAGAAATTTTGGAGAATTTAGCTGATTTGTTAACAGAAAAAGTTGTGTTTAATTTATTGAGTAAAGTCGATAAAATTGGTCATGAGAATGAATTAGATAGCGAAAAATTAACTCAATCTCATCCTAATTACCATCATTTTAGTTTATCGGTTAAAAAGAATATTAATTTCGATCGTTTGAAAAAGGAATTGGTTGAATCGGTAAAAACCGGTGTAGATGAAAACGCTGTTATCATCACTAATCTCCGTCATAAAGAAGCTTTGCAGAATGCGTTTGAATCTTTGCAAAATGTAGAATCCGGAATGAAAATGAACTTAACCGGCGATTTGTTGGCATTTCATCTTCGGGAAACCTTGAAACACATAGGCTCCATTACCGGACAGATTGATGTGGATAAAGATATTTTAGGAACGATTTTCGGAAAGTTTTGTATCGGGAAGTAACTTAGCTTCTCTTTGTTATTAACTATCTGTTTTTGTTGCACTTAATAGTGAGTTGTTTGTTGTTATTTGTTGCCAAATTGCCTTTGTTTGCTTATATTTGTTGGTGAGTTGTTGCCCTTGGCTTGCATTTGTTGCCAAAGAATTAAACGACTCATAAGAGTAGTAAGCCAATAAATAACCTCTAAACTAACAAATTATGAAAGTAACATTAAGGCAGCGCAAAAAAGGAAATACAATATCTCTTTATTTAGATTATTATGAAAAAGGAAAAAGAGAGTATGAGTATCTCGGCTTGTATTTGGTACCTAAACCCAAGATAGGAACACTTACAAAATTTCAAAAAGAAGAGAATAAAAAAATCTTAGAATTAGCGGAAAAAATACGAGCAAAACGCTTGTTAGAAGTCCAAAACAATATATATGGATTTAGAGACAAAGAAAAGCTTCGTGCAGATTTTATGGATTATTTTGAAGCCTTATGTGAAAAGAAATTAGCGAGTTTAGGAAACTACGGTAATTGGAAGAGTACTTATGGGCATTTAATAGCTTATTGGCCTAAGGGGATAACTTTTGAAAAGATTAACAAAGAATGGGTTCAAGGATTTAGAGATTATTTAGACCAAGAAGCTGTAACGAAAACTGGGCAGAAGCTTTCTCTAAATACAAAATATTCATACTTCAATAAGCTTCGGGCGGCTTTTAAACAAGCAATTAAAGATGGTATTATAACATTTAATCCGATGGATCAAGTTGAACCATTTCCCCAAGATGAACCTAAACGAGAGTTCTTAACCCTTGAAGAGTTGAAAACACTTTCTCAAGCGCATTGTAAGAATGATAGCTTAAGACGTATGTTTTTATTCTCTTGTCTCACCGGTTTAAGATGGTCAGATATTTCAAAGCTACAATGGTGTGAAGTTGAATATTCTGAAAAATTAGGAAACTTTCTTAGATTTAGACAAGCAAAAACAAATGGAGTGGAAACACAGCCTATTTCAGAAGAAGCAAGAAAGTTACTCGGGGAACGTGGAAAAGAGGATGAAAGAGTTTTTCCAAATTTCAAATATGGAAACTGGAATAAAACATTGTTAAAGGACTGGTTATGGGAAGCAGGGATAAAAAAGAAGATAACCTTTCATTGTGCCCGACATACTTATGCTACCCTACAACTTACATTAGGAACAGATATATATACAGTTTCAAAATTGCTTGGACATAGAAATTTACAAACAACTGAAATCTATGCCAAGGTGATAAATGAAAAGAAAGTAGAAGCTGCAAATAAAATTAACATAGGATTATGACAGGGGAAATAGATGTTTTAAACGATATACTGCACCAGGACTTGAGACCTTGGCTAGAGCATAATCAAAATGATAAAGTCTTTGCTTCAAAGTTTCGTGGTTTGAGGGAATACACCTCCGAACATTCTTTACAGTTTAAAATTGACATTACACGGTCATTCGATAACAAAACAAAATACTATTCACGACTTATCTTGAATGCCGTTAAATCCGAGTTCGATAGAATCTACAGAACCATTGATGAGGATCGTAATGAAAAT
>JAQVDG010000309.1 GCA_028698395.1 Weeksellaceae bacterium | reverse complement strand
AACAATCCAAACCTATTTTCCAACTATTAAAAATGCCGATAAAATCACGATTTCTGTGTTGTTGAATCATAAAAGTGGAATTTTTAATTTATCGGCAGATTCGGATTATTTGGAATGGCATACACAAGCAAAATCAAAAAAAGAATTAATTGATTTGATAAGTAGTTATGAGAGTGATTCTGAGCCGGGAACTGCTTTTAATTACAGTAATTCTAATTATATACTTCTTTCATTTCTTTTAGAAAAAATTTATAAAAAATCATTTACAGAAATTTTGAATGAGAAAATTGTTGAACCTTTGAATTTGAAAAGGACTTTCTTTCGATTTAAAATTAACCCGGAAAATAACGAGGCCTATTCGTATCAATACAATGGAAATTGGATAAAATCATCCGAAACGGATATGTCGATTTATTTAGGAGCCGGCGGAATTTCTTCAACTCCAAGTGATTTAATAGTATTTGGCGAAGCTCTTTTTAACGGAAAAATTATATCTGAAAAAAGTCTTGAAAAGATGAAAACTTTGACAGATGGCTATGGATACGGGCTTTTTTCAATTCCTTTTTATGACAAAGTTGCTTTTGGTCATACCGGTGGAATTGATAATTTTAGTTCCAATTGGTCATATTTTGAACAAGATAATATTTCCATCGCCATGGTTTCAAACGGAGCAGATTTTAACGATAATAATATTGCAATCGCTTTGTTGAGCGCAGTTTATGGAAAAGAATTTAAAATTCCGGTTTTTAAAAAATCGGATAAAGAAGTAATTCCGGGTTATACAGGGATTTTTGGAAGTGGTCAGTTAGGAATGGAAATAGAAATTACCGAAAGAGAAGGAAATTATTTTGCTCAGGCAACGAACCAACCGGAATTTCCACTTGAGAGAAAAACTGAAACCGAATTTCGTTTTGACCTAGCAGGAATTATTATTGAGTTCAATCCGGATTTAAAATCATTTGTATTGAAACAGGGTGGAGGAGAGTTTATTTTTGTAAAACAATAATCAATAATTCACTCAAAAAACAGAATTAAAATTTAAATAATTTATCGTCAATTACCGGATTAATACGAATAGAATTGAATTTCAGTACATATTCTCCACCTTCTTTGGGATGCGCAATGATTCGGGTAGCAAACTGTAAATCATTGAATTTTTTATAATCGTAATAGTACATTCGTTCCTTATCATTTTCGTCCCAAAGCAATGAATAATCTTTTGTAGAAAAACAATAAGAGATTTTATTTACATTTTTGGTCAGCACTACTTTATAACAAGCTTGATTTTCGCTGTCCGATATTCCGACATAAACGGCTTCAAAACCCTTGTTTTTGTAATCCAATATATCTGAATCGAAGGAATCGGCTTCATAATTTTGCACAATTTCATTTTTTCCTGAAATAGGATTGTAAGTCCAACCATTTTTCCCGTCATAACCTTCGTTGAGCAATTCTTTTCCTTCAACTAAAAAAATCACTTTTTTCTGGTACGGTCTTTTGTGATAAATGATGATAGGGAAAGATTCTTCCAAACTCAAAAGCGCATCACCATATAAAATGACACTATTCAGATTTTTCCAATTTTTAATTCCGCCCGATTGCTCCAAATGCTGTGTAATGATTTCATCAGCAGTTTGAGCAAAAGTCTGAAAACAAAGGAGAAATGAGATAAATAAAGCAAATTTCTTCATACAGAATGTATTTTACATTTTTTCATATAGTTTTCGGATGGAACTTTCAGTAATGATTTCTTTCCAATTTTTTCCTACGGCATTTTCCCAAAGTGGTTCTAATTGTAAAGCAACCTGAATCATGGTATTCATTTGTTCATCAGTTAAATTAGAACAGACATCTTTGGGGATTTCAATTTGAAATTTATCTTGCATTTTTTTAAAATCTTTTACGCCTTCCGGATAAAATTCTTCTATTTTGTCAAAAGCAATACAATTTCCAATTCCGTGACGAATTCCTAAAACATACGACAAGCCATAACTCAAAGCGTGTGCCACGCCAACTTGTGAATAAGCAATACTCATTCCTCCGTGCCAGGAAGCCATCATTAAATCTTCTGTTGATTCATCGTCCCATTCTTCTTTTTCTAAGAATATTTTTTTGCAAAGTTGCAAAGCTTTTTCGCCATAACTCCGGCTAAAAGCATTCAAATAAGTTCCGTTAAGCGATTCAATGCTGTGAATATAACAATCCATTCCGGTGAAAAAAACTTGTTCTCTTGGTGCTCCTTTGGTTAGATTAGGGTCTAAAATAACCTGATCAAAAGGGGTAAAATCAGAATTCATCCCTAATTTTTTATCAGGACCGGTCAAAACGCAGGTTCTTGAAACTTCTGAACCAGTTCCGCTGAGTGTTGGAATTCCGGCATGGTAAACTCCTTCATTTTTGATTAAATCCCAGCCTTGGTAATCAGCCGATGAGCCTTCATTGGTCATCATCAAAGAAACAGCTTTGGTCATATCCATAACGCTTCCGCCACCATAGCCAATGATTCCTGAAATTTCACCAAATTCTTGTTTTAAATTATCCCGAAGGAAATCTACATAAGAAGTTTTGGGTTCTTCAGTGGTGTTAATGAGAATGATTTTATCGTTTTTTATGGTCGGAATCGAAGAAAGTAGAGGATGATTTTTAAAAACATGATCAACAAAATAAATAATAGGAAAGCCGTTTTTACGGTTAGGCTTCACAATTTCATCCAATTGTTGCGAACTTCCTCTGCCGTAAATTACCCGGGGAACCATTGGAAAATTTTTAAAATTCATTGCAGTTGATTTTGTTGTAATTTAAGTAAATAATCGTTTGCTTTTTGTAAATCTTCCGGCGTATCGATTCCCATTCCCATATAGGTGGTTTCCAGTACTTTGATTTTCATTCCGTATTCTAAATAACGTAATTGTTCTAATTTCTCAGCTTTTTCATTTTGAAGCATGGGAAGTTTTGAAAATTTAATAAGTGCTGATTTTCTGAAAGCATAAATTCCTATATGTTGAAAATAACGTGCTCTGAAATTGGTTTCACGTGGATAAGGAATTGGACTTCGAGAAAAATACAAAGCAAAATTATTGATATCCCAATTGACTTTTACACTATTGGGATTTTGAATTTCTTCCTCATCGGTAATTTCCTGAGCTAAGGTAGCCAATGAAATTTCTTCATTTATATCATTGTAATAAGCATCGACTAATTTTTTTAAAGCTTCTTTTTTCACAAAAGGTTCATCGCCTTGAACATTGACTACAATATCACATTCGATAGTTTCAATGGCTTCTGCAATCCGGTCACTTCCGGTTTGGTGTTCTTGTTTGCTCATGATGGCTTTACCACCTTTTGAAGTTATTTCGTTGTGTATAATTTCAGAATCAGTAACCACAAAAACATCATCAAATAGATTTGTTGCTACGGTATTTTCGTAAGTCGTTATGATGATACTTTTGTTTCCCAAAGGTTTCATGAGTTTTCCCGGAAATCGGGTAGCGGCATATCGCGCAGGTATAACAGCTATTGTTTTCAAATTTTATTCAGAATTTGGTCAAATTTACAAAAATCGTTGGATAATTAACTTCGTGATGTGTTTTATCTGTAAACTTTAATCAAAGAATAAAGTTTTTAATTAAAATTCGACAGGATTGATGAATTTTTCATTTAAATTT
>JAQVDG010000308.1 GCA_028698395.1 Weeksellaceae bacterium | reverse complement strand
TTTTTTTTCATTGAATAGTAATAAAAAATACTATATATTTGCAAAAAAAATAATACGCAACAAACTAGCGACTTATTTCCAGATTTGATTATATAAGGGAGAGTTTGTAGCGTGTATAAACGAGTTAGCTGTCACCCTAAACCAGCAACAGTGCAAAATTTAACAGACGGACAAATGACCAAACAAGCCAATTCTTCAGCAAAATCAAAAGAGCTGCAACCAACCTCACAAAGCCATCGCTTTGCAGCACATTTGCTTTTGCCCAACCGCATAACTAATACCAGACAGACATTATGATATTGAATGAGGAATATTATCGAACACTTTGGAAAAAATATGAAAACACTATGACTTTGAGTGGTTTCACCAACAAGGCTTCGTGTTTGACTACGAAACTCATTTTAGAACATTATCGGAACAATAAAGCATTACACTTCAATTTTCAAAACGCTCAAGAAACAATTTTTGAAATAGGAAAATCTTTATTTCTTGAGTTTGCAAATGATATATATATCAATCATTTTGATTTCCCGAATTTAACCGTTGGAATAAAACTTAGAGATAAAAGAAATTATGTTGATAAAAAAAAACATGATTTCATGATAACAGAAATTCGTAATGATATATATATACTTAAACATATTAAACAAAAATACCAGCTGAGAATTAAATATGATTTTTTAATAAAAAATTTCATCCCAATTGAACAAGGAACAAGGCATTCAACATTACAAGGTTTTACTAAGTATTTTTCTGATTTAAACAATGGTTTGAGGTTGGATTTCACTCCTACATATTTTGAAAATAAGATAGTATTTATAACAAAAAAAACTTTATGGGATGAGCTACCAAACAAAAATAAAATTCCGATTACTTATTTACCTAATCCTAATGATGGAGGAGAACCTAATCCGATAAAAACAATTCCAGCTTTACCTGATTGTATAGCTTATTTTACCCCTAATTATAATATATGCTACCAAAACATTCTTCTCAAAGGAGAAAAAATTAAAACAATAATTGTGTTTGATACACAGGCCAATAGTATACAACAAATGCTGCAAGACAGAGCAAAATTTGAATTTAATTTAATAGTTCTATCCAACAGTTTGAATCCTATTAAAATCGATCAAATTCCTTGTTGGAATTGGTTTAAAGAAGAAATTGAAATTGTGAACGCATTATGATTAACTTCCGAAACATACCAAGCAACGAAATAGACGAACTCATCAACAATCTTGATGAGAAAGTTGCGTACGTAAATTCGGAATTTGGCACAGATTTAAAATCTTATGGAAATATTTTGCGAATTGCATTAAACGCAATTCAACAAGAAACAATTGAAAATTTAATCGAACGACTTGAAATAAACCGTGAATTAGAAAATGCTTTGGATAATGCAGGTGGCTATTCCCTTGATTACTTAAACGAAAATAATCCAAAAGCAGAATTACTTTCAATACTTCATTACCTCGGAAATAATTTACCAAAGCAAAAAGTTTTATTGAATTTTTTAAATGCTGAAACCGACAAAAGAATTATTGCTATTTTCGACAATAACGATTTGGATTTTATCAGTAAACACATCACAAACCGAAAAGTTGAAGTTGTATCTTTTTCAGAGTTCAAAAAATTCACAAAGGAGTACAAACAAAACAAAGTTTTGGTTTTTCATTCATTTAATGGTCAAAAAGATTTTGATTATCTCTACAATTTAAATAATGAAGTTCGTTTGGTTGTTTACAAGCAAGAAAAAAACTTGTATCACAAATACCTTAACCAACGCAAGAAGCTAATTGAAGCCGAAACAAAATCAACAGACCGTTTTTCAATTTGCGGAATAGAATACAAAGAAGTTCGAAATAATGTAACAGACATAAGTGCAACTATTAACGGTATTGTTTCCAGATTGGACGAAATGACAAATAGAGCGTATGACAGCTACAAAAACGATTCTGATTTATTGCTTGCTGATAGCGAAGAAAAATTGATTTATAAAATAATTACCAATATTGGAACTTTGTTTTTGGAAAGTAACGATACCATTTTTACTGATAAAGGCGAATTGAACAAAACATATAAAATCAAAGTTGGCGACAAAATCAGAATTTATCCAAAGGAACAGTTAGCCGAAAATTTGTATCAAGTTGCCATAGAAACAGAACCCGATATTTTTGGAAAAGTTGAAGAAGACTCAAAACTTTGGAAACAATACATTGGAGAACTACGGAAGAAATTAGGAAACGATTTACTCTACCAAAAACTTAAAGAAAAAGGTCTTCGTGTAATGCAGGCAACTCTTGATACTTACGGAGGAGAAAGAAGTTTACGGAAGTTTCCGATGTATAAAAATGATTTAAGAGCCATTTTGAAACTATATTTCCAAGATAAATCCGATAATGAAATTGATACGATTTTAAAACCTATTCTAAAATCAAAAACAACTTACAACAGCACAATGATTGTTCTTGGTCGTGGTTTGAAACAAGAATTGCGTTTGTTTTTGAAAGAAAATAAAGTTGGCGACATTTTACAAAAACGAAATTTGAACGCAACAACCTTAAAAGAATTTATTGATAAAAATATGCCAATACACACGGTTATCAGCAAAGAAATCATCAATGAAAATGTTGAAGAATTAGAAGAAACCATTTTGGGACAAATTGAATTATGAGCGTAAAAGAAAACAGAGATATAGTTATTGAGCGAGTTCGGAAAGAAATAATCGGACCGGGTTCAGACCTTTTTTATTGTAAAGAAGATTTTAGCGATGAAATTATTGAAGGAAAACCTTTACAACGCTATTTTTCGGGGATTTTGTTTCCAAAACAATTACTGCCAAACCCAAGCGATATTGACGAAAATCTAATGAATGATGAAAATAATCCAAACGATGATGAAAATGATGATGATTCAGATGATGTAAGCATAGGAGAAAACAAGAATAGTGAAAACAATAATGAAGATAGTGGAGAAGACGGAGACGGTACAGATACTCAACCTAAATACACCGCAAAAACATTTTTTCCTTCACATTTCGGAATTACGTTTGCGGTAGAAAATACTTGCGAAAAATTTAAAGCGGTTATTAGCTTTGGAAACTACATCAAGGCAAAACCCGAAGAAATTAAAATTCCTTTTAGTGGCGAAGGAATACATTTACTGAATGAACACGGTTTAAATCATTATGTTAGTTATGATGAAGCGAACAAAACACTTTCGCAAGTCAAAAAACTACAACGAACAAAAGACGGAAATACAACCGCAGAATATCAGGCATTTCAAGACGGTTTAAAATCGTTTGGCAAAGTAACTTCTTATGACCACGCTTTGTATAAAATCATTTCAAAACTATTTTTCAAAGACAAATACAAGCGTATTGACAACTTAATTGAATTTGAAGTAACCATTGCGGACATTCTCAATGCAGAAAATCAACATCTTGAATTAAAATTAGCAGAACAACCGAACATCAAGACGGAAAATTGGAACAAGGAAATGAAAGAAAACCTTGTTTTCCATTTAAAACTCTATACCAATTATCCCGATAAGTATTACATCAAAGCAATTATTGAAAATAAATCGTTGATTGCAAAAGACAAATTTTCACTCTCAAAAGAAAAGGTAAATCAATTAGCGTGTTTTCAAACTGAAATCAGAATTGA
>JAQVDG010000307.1 GCA_028698395.1 Weeksellaceae bacterium | reverse complement strand
CGTAGTGTTCAAGGGTGGTGGTTACTCCATTTTTAGAGGCTTCCTCTAAAATATTAACCTTTTCTTCGTTTGTGAATTTTCTTCGTTTCATATCTGACAAAATTATTATATTTATTCAACTATAATCCTGTCCGACTTTTTAGGGGCTAAAACAATATGAAATAAGATATGAAAAGGATTCGACGGTTATAAAAAACATAAATAGCTGGTTAAAGCATTAAAATTCGACACTATCCCACGAAGTGTTTATTGAAAGTCGTATAAACAGACCAAGCCCTACTTTCGCAGGGCTTATACTGTTTTTTCACAGAGTCACATTTTGTTGGACAAACTCTTTAAATTTTTTCTTGGAAATAAAGGATTCTATAATGGCAAAGACCACATTTTTTTCTTTTTCTTCTAACTGCTGTATCAGTTCCACTTGTTCCAGAACAGCTTTATCTTGTATTACAATTTCTTTAGGCGGAAGTCCCCACTGGCACTCGTTTGAGCGATAGTGGAAACGAGTGCCAGGATTAGAGAAACGTTTGCAACACACTTAGAAAGATAAGTTATGACAGAAAGATACAAAGTAATAGAAAGTATATCGAAAGAACTATTAGATTCTTTAGTAAAAAACAACATCAAAATTTTCCACGGCACAATTTACAGCAACAAAGTCCCGTTGATAATAAAAGAATAAGCATCGATGAACAACTCTACCACAGATTATAACAATACCGCGAGAGACACCTCCACCATATTCTTCGGCGGTGGTCTTTCTGCAGAGCTCACAGGCGAGGACGGAGCGTTAAGAAAATGTCCGGTGGACATTTTCAGCGAACGGGCCAGCATGCGTAGAGAAAGTCAAGGCGCAGCCACAGGTTTGGCCGTTAGTGCGCTGAATCATGTGGCGCATAAAGTACACACCTCAATTCAAAATAGTAAACGAATTGTTGCAGGAATTTATGGAGCGGGTGGTGATGATGCTGGTGGGAATCCAACATTAGAAAAAATCGTTTGATTTTGTTGTTCGGTGCATCCGGTCTTTTGCCTTGCTCTATTTTTTCTTCTAATTTTTCAAGGAAAGGATAAGGCTTTTGCGCTTTCTTGGTTTCCATCATTGATCAAATATTACAAAGGGTAAAAATATCAAATATTTTATCGCTGGCAACATTTGTAAGGCAAAATTAAAATCGAGGGATCTTGTTTGCTATCTCTGATTTAGACATAAAATAAACTGCGCTTTATTCTTTCAATTTGATGAACTCCAAATCATAAAATTGCGCTTGGCTTTTGTTGATGAAATGGTTGGGGTCTTCACTGAAATCTTTGAAAAAGATCGACATCGGTTTGTGTTGAATGGCAGGGACCTCACATTGTTTGATGCAATTTAACAAAAGCACTTCCCTTTCCTTCATTTCTTGTTCGTATTGAAATACTTTGCCACTAAAAATATCAGCATAGATCAAAGGCAAATTGCTTTTTTCATGGAATACGCTGAGCGGTAAAAGAAATTGAATTAAAAATGTAGCAATTACCAAAGCAATCAGTACTGAATTAGAAATTTTGAACCGATGAAAAGTTTGATTGGCCACTAAAAAAACGAGAATTAAGGCGGAAAAAACCAAGACATTTTCTACTCTTGGCGGTGGTAAGATTCTCAAACTGTAAATAGTAATAAAACTGCCTGAGAAAATTAGAAATCCAATTCCTATAATTAAATAAATAAGGTTGACTTTTTGAGGTAAAAGGGATTTGATTTTCAATACAGGATGAATGGCTATAAATAAGACAAAAGGTATTAAAAGATAACGAATGCCGATGGTAACAATTTTTTTAATGCTAAAAAACACAACGTTTAATAAGTTCATATCCGTTTGTGTTATACCTTCTCTTTTTTGATTTCCTGGTGAGAAGACAATCAAAAGCATCAGCAAACCGATAAAAGCTAAGGCGAGCAATAAGTGTATTGATATTTTTTTGTTTTTTAAATAATAAAAACAATTGATGCCCAACAAAAAGATTCCCGCAAAGCCTACCAAAATCTCGACACAACCACCAATGACGAATAAAGAAAAGAACAATAAGACGATGTCTGATGTTTTCTTTTGATGAAAGATATTGATAGAAGTTGCTATTAAACAAAGAAATGCAATTGATGGCAAAAAGTAAGTCACACTTCCTGCCAACCAAAAAAAGTTTTCAGTCAACGAGGGAACGACCATAATGTAGATTGAAAGTAAACTTGCACTCAGTAAGTGATTGGAATAAACGGTCTTTATTTTCAAAGCATTCAATAAGTACCGCATTGAAAAATGAAACAAAACCACGAATAAAATAGGATACACCCAAAAATAAGTGATAATTCCATGAGCGATAGGCGAACTGATTAATACAGACGTTGCAAAATAACGGGAAGTCCAATTCAAATAACGATCGATGTTGTGTTCGATGAAGTTTAAATTGTTAGGATTGACAGCATAGGAGAAATCATCGGCTGTTGGATAATTGAAATACGCCAAAAAAAGCAAGGGTAAAATAGCCAAACAATTGATGAGAATTAAAAGGTGTTGAGTAGAGGGTTTATTCATGTCTTTTTCTTTTTTTGATGATGTATTTCGGTCTTTTTTTGGTTTCCATATAAATTCTGCCAATGTACTCACCTAAAACGCCAATACCGATAAGTTGTACGCCACTTAAGAACATAATGGCAACAAATAGAGAAGCATAGCCGCTGACTTCGATACCGAAAAATATTTTTTCAATGATTACTTTTGAACCGATTAAAAATGAAATCAAAGCCACCAAACTTCCGATATAAGTCCAAACCCTGATAGGAATAGTGGAAAAAGAAGTAATGCCTTCAATGGCCAAATTCATTAATTTATATCCATTGAATTTAGTTTCTCCAGCCGAACGCTTTTCTCTTGTGTATTCGACAATGGCATGCTGATAGCCGACCCAACTGAAAATTCCTTTCATAAAAAGTTGACTTTCATTGATGGTCAAGATGTGGTCAACAACTTCTTTTGACATCAACCGAAAGTCCCCTACATTGGGTTCGAGTTGAACTTTGGAGATTTTGTTGTACAACTGATAAAATAATTCAGCAGTTTTTCTTTTCAAAAAAGAATCGGATTTTCTGTTGGTTCTTTTGGCTAAAACCACGTCAAAACCATTTTCGTATTGTTCAATCATTTTTGGGAGAATGTCCAAAGGATCTTGTAAATCTACATCAATCGGAATGATGATTTCTCCTTTGGCTTCTGACAATCCAGCAAAAAGTGCATTTTCTTTGCCAAAATTTCTTGAAAATTCCACGATGACAATTGAATCGTCGTTTTCAAAAGCAAGATTTAAAACCTGTTGAGTTTGATCAGTGCTACCGTCATTGACGAAAACGATTTCATATCTATAATTTTTAATTTGGTTTTGAAAAAGTTTTTCGATTGCTTGGATAAAAATGGGAAGCGCTTCTTCTTCATTGAATACAGGAACGACAAAGCTGATCAATTTGATTTTCATGGGTTGGTTTTAAGCGAACAAAGTTAAATGAAAAAAAGTGGCTTAAACGCTAAAACTTGGACACTTTTTTCTACCTATTTATGAATTAAATTATCACAATTAAACCCTATTTTCTTTAGATATTTAAGTGGTGATAAATAATCCAGTCCACCATGGATTCTTT
>JAQVDG010000306.1 GCA_028698395.1 Weeksellaceae bacterium | reverse complement strand
TATGCTTTCGCTTTATAAGAAAATTGCCCCACATCTTAACGAACCGCTGTATACGAGACCCGTACGTACAGTGGTGTGAGAGGCGCACCCCGTCAGCTAAAACTGGCGGGGCCGTCTACTCGATTATGCGACTGCCCCATTATTCAAGTTTAATTTGTTCATTTATTATTGTCTGTTTATTTGCATTGGCTTGGTAGCTCTTTTGCATTTTTTTGTTTGGCTTTGTGCGGTTGGAAAAATGTAAATGTGCTACCAAATGTTATGTAAATTCCTTTGAAAATAATCCATTTATATCTTCCAATAAACTCACATTTGTATTTCCCGACAACTCCGATTTCCTATACTCACGATACAAACTCAAAATTTGTTCTTCTTCTTTCTTATTGATTTTATCAAGGTCAACCATTAGGGCTTTATTGATGTCGTTTGGTTCAAATTTATGTAAGCCGTTTCCGTATTCTCTGCGGTTGTCGTTGAAAATTTCTTTTGAAATATCGGTTAAGAGATAAGCAAACAACAAATCAACTTTCGGTTCGGAAAACATATTGAGGTATATGCAATGAAAAGTTGTAAGATTGCTGATGTTTGCTTCGTTACGAATAAAACGCAAACCATTTCGATTAAAAACCGAAACCCAAATTGGTGATGGTGGTCGTTTTTCCAAAGCGTACCAAGGGTTGCGACTTGCAGTTAAAAATCTTTTGTTGACTTCTTCTGCCTCGCCTTTCAAAATGTATTTTGATAACGCTTCGTTTTGTTCAATTGCGTTGAACAAGAAAATATTTTTGTCTTTCTGTTTTAATTCTTCAAAATTCTCTTTCGTGAAAAAAGAGCCGTTTACATCAACCGATTTTGTAATGCAAGGTAACAAAAACTTCTCATCAATGCTGTATTCTTTTGCTTTGGATTGATTGAACGTGAAATATTTATTCGCACCTGTGGCAATACCTCGCACAACTTTTCCGTATGTGGAAAACGGAACAAGATTTTTAAAACGTGTTGCGTTTTGTTTTTGATAATACGCTCGCCATTTTATTTCGGGATTGAGTTCGGAAAATGAAAACGATTTTTCGGATTTTCTTTTCGGATAAGATTGAATTTTTGTTTGCAAAGATTGTAATTCATCAAGAGTTTTTACATTGATAAATTCAACCTCTGATTTTTCATTGTCGTTTGCAAACAATAGGATAGAAGCGGTTGTTAAAGCATCATCAAAAACGTTTTCTTCAAAGTCAAAAACGATGATATAACGCAATAGTTTATTTTCAATCAAATACGATTTTACCAACTTCCCATAATCTGAATTTAAAAATTCCGAAGGAATAATATAAGCGGAACGCCCGTTTTTGTTTAATTGATAAGCCGATTTCAACAAAAACAATGTGTAAAGATTGGTAAAGCCGTTTAACTTCATTCCTAAATTTTCTTCAATTTCTTTCAGAATGGTTTTGTTGTCGTAGTCGTGAAATTTGAAGTAAGGCGGATTGCAAATAATTCCGTCATAACGATTTCCCCAATCGTTAAAGATATAATCTTTTAAGAGAACAGTAGTGTTTTTTTCGTGTTCAAAAATGACATTTGCTTCCTGTAAAATTGTTTTGTCAATTTCAAAACCTTTGATAAAACAGTTTTCGTTTTTTTGTCTGATTGCTCTTGCGAAAATCCCTAAACCAAACGCTGGGTCTAAAACTGTTTGCAGTTGTTTATTTCCTAAAATCCAATTTGCCATAAATTCTGCAACAACAAAAGGCGTAAAAAATTGAGCAAATTTTTTACGATGCTCTAACGAAACGGTTTGAGCATATTCCTTTTCAGGTTCATTGCCGATTATTTTAATTTTGGTCGTAAGCATTAAAAATCATTTTGTTGTATTCCTAAAATTTCGCGCAAATTATTTACGTCCAAGTATGCCGTACCGCCTTCAAACGTAACATAAAACAAAAGTCGTCCTCTGCTCATTTCTTTGCGAACGCTCTTGTGTTCGGGTTCTTCAACTTTATAAGCAATTTGAACTCCGCTTTTAGAATTAATTTTGATTGTTGTTTTGTTCTGATTTTTGGTATCTGCTTCAACCGAAAAAATTACACCCTCTTTGTCGGGGTCGGAAATGATTTGCAGAATTTGTTCAAATGAAATTCCGTAAACCTTATCAAAGAAAACTTGAAAATAGAAATGCGGAACACTGAAAGTTTCAATCCACTTGTAAACCACTTTAATATCCTCAACCTTTGGCGTGATTGAAAGAAAGTCACGTTTCTGAATTTCTTTGATTGACCTTTTAAGTTCTTTGAAAAGATTGTTTAGTTCAAGCAATCTTTCAGATGAACTCCAACCTGGAACTTTAAAATCTGTAACGCTTAACGTTTCGACTGTGATTGATTGCAAAACAGGAATGTATTTACTTCTGTTCGGTTGTTCCAATAAATCAGAATATTCTGAAAGAATTTTATCCCTTATTTGTAAAGCAAGTTGAGAAAATTTTACTGTACGAATTTGCATTGCCTCCTCATAACGGTCAATTAGAAAGGCACTTGAACGAACTTCAATTCCTGCAACTGCTTTCTTAATATAATCCGTTATTGTGCTGTGTGGGACTTGACTTATATCGTAACCTAAATTGATGTCGAAATCAACTTTTTTAAAAATCAATAAATCGGGTCTTTTACCGATTGTATCTAACTCGTTTTGAAATTCTTGATAGAAGTTATCAAAGCCCTCATCTCCTGCAATTAAGTCGTCCGATTTACCATATTTTACGGCAACAAAATTTGTAGAGGTTTCGTTAATTGCTCTCGTAACAAGATTTTCAGCCCAATCGCCTTGCTCTTTATTTGTGATGAAATTTGAAGATGCTTGTGTCGGTGTTCTTGCCAAATCTCGTGGCAAAGAAAAGTCCACCAAACTTGTTGGGACGTTTTTAGTTAATTCTCTTATCTGTTCGTAATAATTCATTTTTTCGATTTTAAATATTCTATTTTCATTTCAGCAACTTTCAAAGTGTCCAAGTCGGCTTCTTCTTCCAAAATTTTGTAAGCGATTTGGTCGCTTATAAATTCTTTCAGCAAATCCTTTTCGTCCAATTTGAAAAACTTTGCAATCAATTTGATTTGTTCTTTGGTCGGTTGTCTGTCGTTGCGTTCAATCTTACCAAGCAAAGATGTATCAATGCCGATTTGTTCAGCCACTTCACGAAGTGAAAGCGTTGCCGCCTCACGAAGTAAGCGGATTTGTTCGCCAAATGTTGCTATCGTTTTATTCATCTGTCAAGGACAATGTTTGTCCAAAGGTAATAATGTTTTTTGAATTAAGGACAAAAAATGTCCTTAAAAGTTTTCAATAAGCTGTGATTTCTTCGGTGCGTTGGGAAAATTCAAGCTCTTTTGGTTTTTGAGCATTGGATTTGTGCGGTTGGAAAACCAAATGTGCTTGAATGCGCTGTGGCGTTCAGGGGTGTCGCATAACGTTTTGCGTGTTGCCGCAGGTGGCGATTTCGGAGCACTTCACTGTCAACCAAGCACAAACTTTGATAGAAGCACAAAGCTTGATTAACCACTGAACCGCCACTTTTGGGTAGGTGCTGTGTGTGCCCTGCATGAGCTGCAGCGCACACTTGTTGTACGCTCTGGAAAAAGACCAAAAATACAAATTTATCATTCCGAAGTATTGCAACAAGTGTAAAT
>JAQVDG010000014.1 GCA_028698395.1 Weeksellaceae bacterium | reverse complement strand
GTGAACTGTTTGGCTATGCAAAAGGTGCTTTTACGGGGGCGGAAAAAGACACACCCGGACGGTTTGAACAGGCAGATGGCGGAACGATTTTTTTGGATGAAATAGGGAATCTTTCATTGTCTTTGCAATCCAAATTGCTGACAGTTTTGCAAAATCGGAAGTTGAACCGTTTGGGTGAAAACAAAGAAAGAAATATTGATGTTCGTATAATAAGTGCTACCAATGCACCGATTTATCAGATGGTCAAAGACGGTTCGTTCCGGCAGGATTTGCTTTTTAGAATCAATACGATGGAAATCAAAATTCCGGCGCTCAGGGAACGAAAAGAAGATATTCCCGAATTGGCTGAATTCCTCTTGGAAAAGTACAAATCCAAATACAGAAAACCCGAATTGAAATTATCTGAAAAGGCTAAAACTGAGATTCAGAATTACGGTTGGCCGGGCAATATCCGGGAAATGGAAAATGTATTGGAAAGAGCCGTTATTCTGACGGATGACGAAGAGATAGAGGCTTATGAATTGCATTTCAGTTATTTTGAAGTTGCGGAAAATACCGATTTGACTTTGGAAGAAATGGAAATCAGGATGATTGAAAATGCACTGAAAAAGAATCGGGGAAATATCAGCAAAACGGCTGAAGATTTGGGTATTACAAGAGCATCGCTTTACAGACGGTTGGAAAAACATAATTTGTTGTAGATGGATAGAAAATTTTGGTTTTGGCTGTTTTTCAGGTTATTGTGGATTTTTGGATGGATGCTTTTGGTGGTCTTCCTGCTGAATAACAAATTTTTGTTTACTGGATTTTTTGGAATAATTATCATTATTGTTTCAATCATTGAGTTTTATTATTTTTTCAAAAAACCTTTTCGGGAAATTCATAAAGTATTAAGTGCATTGGTGCATGATGATTATTCGCTCAAAGTGAATATCAACCAACATTCCACACTATTTTCGGATTTGGAAAAATTATACCACAAACAAAAAGACCAATATTTTGACCAACAATCGGTTAAATTGATTTATGACAACCTGTTGAACAGTATTTCATCCGGAATTTTGATATTGCGAAAAACCGAATCCGAAGATTGGGAAATATTTTTGATGAATCGGACACTTGCCGATATTTTTCAGATTCCGGTTTATTCGTCGTGGAATAATCTTCAACGAAATCTATCTGAATTCACCGACAAATTGAAATCCATCAACTTTGAAGAAATCAATGAAACTCTTGAAATTTCTATAGATAACAGTGAAAATCAGACTTATTCGCTCAAAACGTCTGCCATCAAAACATACACTTATCAATATTATACCGCAACTTTGGATTCGGTTCAGACCATCATTGAAAAGAAAGAGAAACAAGCTTGGTATGATTTGATGCAGGTAATCTCACATGAAATGATGAATACGCTTACGCCGATTAATTCATTGATTAACAGCATGGAATATTATACTGAACAACCTCAACTTTCAGCAGAAGATAACGACGATTTTAAAGAAAGCCTGAAAACCATTCAAAAGAAAACAGTTCATATTCTGGAATTTGTGGAAAATTACCGAAAAATCAGCCAGTTGCCGCAACCGAAAAAGAAAAATACCGATTTGGTGAAATTGGTTGGAACTTGCGTTGAAATGATGCATTCGGTTTTTGAGGAAAAAGAAATTTTGGTTGGAATCATATCAGATTATGAAGAATTAAATTCATTGATAGATCCTGTTTTAATAGAAAGAGTTATCATCAATCTATTGACCAACAGTATTTATTCGCTTGAAAGCAGAGAAAACGACCGTCAAATAAAAATTAAAATCCAAAAAACATCCGAAAGAATTTTTGTCGGAATTTGGGACAATGGGAGCGGCATTGAAAAAGAAATCCGGGACAAGGTTTTTATTCCGTTTTTTACGACCCGTACGAATGGTGCCGGCATCGGCTTGAGTTTATCGAAAAATATTATGGAAGCCCATGACGGTAATCTGACTTTTAAAAGTAAGCCGGGCGATACCGGGTTTTTAATGAGCTTCTATATTTAACTCAATTTTTTCTTTCCGGCTTGAAATTCTTTCAAATAAAAAGGTTCAAAATAAGCAACATCTTCAAATTCCTTATTATTGAATTTCCTTTCAGCTGAATCCATCATATTTTGAGCAGAAGGATGAATGTTTTCTAAAAAATCAGCCTTTGGAAGTTGCAAAACCGATTTGCTTTTTTTAACGCCATCGCCTACGAAGACTACTTTTTTATCAACAAATTCCATAAAAGAGTTTTCATCCAAAATTTTAGCTTCGATTTCAGAAATTTGGTTTCCTTTTCCATCAAAAATGGCGGTATAAACTTCCATTCGACGCGCATCAATCATCGAAATAATTAAGTCATAATTCTGATTAATTTGTGTTTGTGCTAAAATTTCCAATGAATTCAACGAAAGTAATGGAATTTCCAAACCATAACAAAAACCTTTGGCAGCCGAAACTCCGATTCGTAAACCGGTAAAAGAACCCGGTCCTTTGGAAACACACACACCGTCCAAATCTTTTAACTCGATTTCTGCACCTTCCAATGCCCAATTTATGAATTGATGAAGTTTTTCAGAATGACCGTATTGTTCATCATATTCTTCGCAAAGACAAAGAATTTCTCCATTTCTTGAGAAGGCAACTGAACAATTTTTGGTGGATGTTTCGATATGAAGTAAAGTCATGTTTTCAGATAAAATATAGTTTGCAAAGTTTGTTGTTTTTGAGGAAAAATGAATGAAATTATTCTACCTTTTTCCAAAAATTATCTAAATTTTGAATGTCAATTTCCTGAATCCAATTAAAAAAAGGAGTAAATTCTTTCAAAAAAACAATTTTTGTTTGTTCTTTTTGCTCGGTAATACATTCGATTTTTATTTCGCTAATTTTTTCTGAATCATCTATTTTACTGACAAACAAAGGCTGAGATTCGGTTATCTTTTGATTCCAAAAATGGCATTGATGTTGAAAATAACCGTGATAGATTAGAAATGGAAGAGAAGCAAAAAGCAATCCACTGGTAAAAAGCAGAATGTTTATCCATTTTTTTCGTTGAGAATGAATCAAAAGAATGAAAATTCCATAAATAGAAACCGCAGTGGAAAACACTAAGATATATGGAAAATAGGACGCAAAAGTGCGGTCAGTAAAATAAATAGAAAATCGTTCTCCAATTGAAAAATAGAGAATAAACCAAACAATAATTGTCGGAAAAATAATCCAGAATAGTTTTTGAAGTATCTGTAAAAAATTTCTCATTTTATAAAAGAAAAGCGGTTATTGCTCTAATAATTTCTTTAAAATTTCAATGGCAGAAATGGCTAAATTAGTTCCGGGGCCAAATATAGCATGCGCTCCGTGTTCATATAGAAAATCATAATCTTGTTTTGGAATTACACCTCCGACTACTACAAAAATATCGTCACGACCGTATTTTTTCAGCTCTTCAACAACTTCCGGAACTAAGGTTTTGTGTCCGGCAGCCAAAGAAGAAACGCCTAAAATATGAACATCATTTTCAACAGCTTGTTTAGCAACTTCTGCAGGTGTTTGGAAAAGTGGTGCAATGTCCACATCAAAACCCATATCGGCATAACTGGTTGCCACTACTTTTGCACCTCTGTCATGCCCGTCTTGTCCCATTTTTGAAACAATAATTCGAGGTCTTCTACCGAATTTTTCAGTGAATTTGTCAGAAAGTTGACGTGCTTCAATGAATAAATTATTTTGTTTTGCTTCCATAACATAAACACCTTGAACGGATTTGGTTTGTGCTTTGTGTCGCCCGAAAACACTTTCTAAAGCACTTGAAATTTCTCCTAAAGTCAATCTTCTTCGTGCAGCTTCGATGGAAAGTTCCAATAAATTTCCTTTTCCGGTTTTGGCACATTCGGTTAATTGAGTTAAAATTTCATCTACTTTTTCTTGATTTCTTTCGGATTTCACCTTTTTTATTCGCTCAATTTGACTTTGGCGAACCGCTGTATTGTCAATTTCTAAAATCTCTAAATTTTCTTGTTCTAATTTTGATTTATAAGAATTTACACCAACAATTATATCTTCTTCAAAATCAATTTTGGCTTGTTTTTTTGCAGCGGCTTCTTCAATTCTCATTTTAGGAATTCCGGCTTCAATGGCTTTGGTCATTCCGCCTAATTCTTTAACTTCTTCAATGTATTCCCAAGCTTTTTGAATCATTTGCTCGGTCAAAGCTTCTATCATATAACTTCCCGCCATTGGATCGGCAGTTCGACAAATTTGAGATTCTTCTTGAATAATTAATTGTGTATTTCGTGCAATTCTTGCAGAAAAATCGGTAGGAAGCGCAATAGCTTCGTCCAAGGCGTTGGTGTGTAATGATTGTGTTCCGCCCAAAGCTGCAGCCATAGCTTCAATTGCGGTTCGGCTAACATTATTGTAAGGATCTTGCTCGGTTAAACTCCATCCGGAAGTTTGGCAATGTGTTCTTAACATCAAAGATTTAGGATTTTTCGGATGAAATTCACTCATCATTTGTGCCCAAATTACACGAGCAGCACGCATTTTGGCAATTTCTTGAAAATAATTCATTCCAATTGCCCAGAAAAAGGATAAACGCGGAGCAAAATCATCAATATCCAAGCCTGAATTTAAACCTGTTTTTACGTATTCATAGCCGTCTGCTAAAGTGTAAGCCATTTCTAAAACGGGCGTAGCTCCGGCTTCCTGCATGTGATAACCGGAAATACTGATGGAATTGAAACGAGGAATATGACGAGAAGTGTAATCAAAAATGTCTGCAATGATTTTCATGGAAGGAGTGGGTGGGTAAATATAAGTATTACGCACCATAAATTCTTTTAGAATATCATTTTGAATAGTTCCGCTGAGTTGATTTTGTTGGACTCCTTGTTCTTCTGCCGTAACGATATAAAATGCTAAAATCGGTAAAACAGCACCGTTCATAGTCATGGAAACTGAAATTTTATCCAAAGGAATTTCGTTGAATAAAATTTTCATATCTTCTACGGAATCAATGGCTACTCCGGCCTTTCCTACGTCGCCTACAACTCTTTCGTGATCAGAGTCGTAACCTCTGTGTGTTGCTAAATCAAAGGCAACGGATAATCCTTTTTGTCCGGCAGCTAAATTTCTTTTATAAAAAGCATTGGATTCTTCAGCTGTTGAAAATCCAGCATATTGGCGAATCGTCCAGGGTTTTCTTACGTACATAGTTGTATAAGGACCGCGCATAAAAGGTGGAATTCCCGGAAGATTATCTTTATAAATGAAATTTTCATTGTCTTTAGCTGAATAATTACTTTTCACTTGTAAATTGTCCAATTCAAATTTTTCTGCTGAATTGTCTTGTGAGGATGAAATTGAGCGATAATTTAGTTTTGAAAAATCTTTACGTTTTGCCATTTTAAGAAAAATCGGATTGAATGGGCTAATTTAAGAAATTTAAGGTTTTCAATGCTTGTTTTTGAAAGGATTAAAAAATAAATCTCGACTTTTGCGGCATGAAAAAGTTGAAATTAGAGGAATTAAATCGATTGAGTGTGGAAGAATTTAAGGAAGTGGATAAAATTCCGGTAGTTGTGATTTTGGATAATGTTCGCAGTATGTATAATGTGGGTTCGGTTTTTAGAACTTCAGATGCGTTTTTGATTGAAAAAATTTATTTATGTGGAATTACAGCCCAACCTCCGCATAAAGAAATTCGGAAAACAGCTTTAGGGGCAACAGAAAGTGTGGATTGGGAATATGCGGAAAATATTGAATCGGTGATTTTGGAATTAAAATCAAAAAATTATACGATTTTTTCTGTGGAACAAACCGATGGAAGTCAAGATTTAGTTGATTTTAAAACGCAAATAAATGAAAAATATGCTTTGGTTTTTGGGAATGAAGTGGAGGGCGTGCAGCAATCTGTTATAAACCAAAGCGATGCTTGTTTGGAAATTTCACAAGGGGGAACCAAACATTCGTTGAATATTAGCGTATGTGCGGGAATTGTTCTGTGGAAATTTTATGAAGAATTACAAAAAAAGCCACTTTAAAACAGTGGCTTTTTGATTTTATAAGGCTTCTTCGCTTTGTGCTTGCTCGAATTTTTGCTGTGCTTCTTCTAAATTCTTATTGGCTTCCTCAACTTTTGATTGAGCTTCATTTATCTGATGCTGTAATTCTTCCAAAGTAGGTGGTGGTGGTAAGTTTTCATCTTTTGATTGTAGTTTTTTGGTATTGTTGAATTTATAAGAAATTCCTACTCCAAAAGTTTGTTTTAACTGTGTTCTTTTGATTTGATTTTCATTGTAGTAAATATTTACAGTTGCCTGAGCTGAAATAAGACTGTTTACTTTCATGTCCAAGACACCTTGATAAGCGAAATCCATGGAACTAACTGCTGATTTTAAATAATTGGTATAAATTCCCAAACGGCTGTCGTAAGAAATATTTTTGAAAACATTCAGTTTGTAACGTGCACCTATAAAAGCACCAAATTCATGTACGTATTTATCACCATCTTCTTTTAGACCATAACTTCCTTTGTATTGAAAATCTTTGTCCATTACGATTACAAATCGGGAGGTAAACGGATGGAAATTCAATTGTAGATTATCATTAGGTTTATAGTCCACCCCGATTCCGAATGATAGATAAGCGGGTGCCATAAAGTTGGATATTTTTTTATATTTTCCGGTTTCTTCATCTTGTGTTCCATAGTCCCAACCTTCAGAAAATTGTGTTTTGAAGTTGGTAGAAGCGGCAAAATAGAAGTGTTTTACAAACTCATAACCGTAAGATGAAGTTAGGTCGATTACGTCATTGGATTTTCTGTAATCTTCTCCTTCATTTCGCAAAACGCCATAATTTAATAAAATACGATTGTCCCAAATATGTCTTCCTTTTGTAAAATTGAATTCATAATCCACACTGGCAACTAAAGAATAGGAGTTGACCCCTCCGGCCATCCAATATGAAAAAGCAGCCTGATTGAATTGCAAGGTGTTATTTCCACTGATATACCAACCTTGAAGTCGATTACTTGCTGATTTTGTTTTTATATATTTTTGACTTGAAACTTGTAAGTTTCCGGAACCATCCACCGTTTGGGCATAAATTGGAAAAATTGATAAAAGAATAATTAAAAAACCAAATTTCTTCATGATTAAATTAATTAGGGATATAAAAAAACGGTGCAAAAATAAGGTTTTATTTAGTATAGGGCAATTTTAACCGAATAGATTTTTCAGATAAAAAGTAGGCTACAATCCTATTTTATATAAATTTAAATTTAATCGGTTTTAGGACCGAACCATTTTGAAACATATTTTTTCCATCCTCTAGGTTGGTTTACGCCATATCCGTAGCCATATCGGTAACCATAGCCATATCCGTAACCATATCCATAACCTCCACTTCCTTCTTTTACGTCGTTTGGAAGTAAAGTGATATTGGCTATTTTCATGTTTTTATGTAAGTCAATCGGAATTTGCAGAAGTCGTTTATCTAAATAATTAAATCGGACTACATACAGAACCAAATCAGCTTTATTGATGGATAATTGTGTATCCGCTATTAAACCGACCGGTGCGGTATCAATTATGATGTAATCGTAAATGGAATTAGCCTCATCTAATAATTCTTGAAGTCGTCCGTTCATCAATAATTCAGCCGGATTAGGTGGAATAGTTCCTGCGTGGATGACATCGATTCCGTGCTCGTTATCTGTAATCAGTATGTCGTTCAGATTCAATTGACTGTCTGATAAGTATTCGGTTAGACCTTTGTGCTTTTTTAATTTCTTTTTATCTAAAACTTTCAGAATTTTAGGATGGCGAATGTCTGCACCTAATAAGAGTACTCGATATTTTTTTGCAGCAGCTAAAATAAGAGCTAAATTAACTGAAATTATTGTTTTTCCTTCACCACTCAAAGTTGAGGTAACATAAATATTTTTACTTCCTTCTTTTTTACCTGAAAAATAAAAATTGATATTGGTTCGGAGAATACGGAAAGCTTCTGCAAAGAAACTTTGGTCGTTTTTTTGAATAATTTCCAGCTTTTTCATATTCGGGATTTCACCAATAACAGAAATTCCGGTTTTTTCTAAATCTCTTCGACTTTGAACTTTTGTGTTCAGTAAAAACAATAAATAAAGAATACCGTAAGGAACCACCACTCCAATCGCTGTTGCCATTAAATAAATGATTTTCTTTTTTGGAGAAACCGGATTTTTACTGCTGAAAGCATAGTCAACTACTTTAATAGGAGAAGGCGTAACTGCATTGGTAATTTCATTTTCTTCTCTTTTTTGCAGTAAAAACAAATACAGCGATTCAATGATTTGTTGTTGACGGGAAAGTCCCTTGAATTCTTTTTCTTGCGTGGGATAAATTTGAATTTTTGAAGCAATTTGACCTTCTTCTCTTTCAATTTGGTTTAAAGTAATTTGAAGTGTTTTTTTATAATTTCCTAAACTGGCAAAGAGATTAGTTTCTATTTCTTTTATTTTTTCATCTAAATTACGGATAATAGAACTTGTTTCTGTGGAATAATTCAGCATATCCATTCTTGCCAGAATCAATTCGTTGTATTTACCTACATTGGTATTTACCGCTCCATCAGTTAGGCCGATATTAACAGGAATTAACTCATTTTTATTTTCTTTTAAGTAATCTTCCATGTAATTTGCCATATTGAGCTGATTACTTTGATTCAAAAGAAGGCTTCGGTTTCGGGAAGATTCTGATAAGCTGATTCCACCTTCAGAACCTAAATCCACCATTTTATTTCCTTTTTTAAATCCTTCAACCTCACGATCGCTTAGTTCAAGGTCTTGTGAAACTTTTTCTAATCGGTCTTCAATAAATTGTGTGGTTTTTTCTCCGACTAATCGCTTATCGGTAATGGCATCTTCGCTGTATTGATTCACCAATTCGTCAATGACCAAAGTAGCGCGATCCGTGATATAATCTACCATAGAAATCATTACGACAGAACCTTCTTTTAAAGGACTGACAGAAATACTTCCTTTGTATATGCTGATTGCGGTATCCATGGAAATTATGGATACTCGTGTTGTTGAATTGACTCGAATTCTATCTGGATTTTGTGGAAGAATAATAATTTCATTTCCATTGAAATTCAGGGTTTTACCAAAAGATGTTTTTAAAATAGTACCATTACTGATAACATGAATTTCAGATTTTGATTTGATTAAAACTTCAAAATCCATAGGAGTGTAATCTTTTGTCAGTACACTGACTTTTACTGCAGATTCTTCTTGGAATAACTCCCTTATTTTTACACGCCCTTCTGTGAAATAACGAATATTTAACTGAAGATTTTGCACAACTTTACCAATTAATCTTCTAGATTGAAAAATCTCAACCTGATCGACAATAGAAGGCTTATAATCGCTCCCTACTAAGCCGCGAGAAGTTAAAACACTCAACTCTGAACCGATATTACTTGGGTCTTCTTTGATTAAAACTTTTGAAGATGCACTGTAAACATTGGGTGTATATCTTAAATAAACGTAAGCTACCGTCCAAGCGATTAAAACACCTAAAATAAACCAATGCAGGTTTTTCTTGAGTAAATAAAGTATATCAATTAAAGAAAAAGAACTTTCTCCTTGGTGTTCTTGTTGCGATATATTAGAATCCTGATTATCCATAAGTAAGGTTTCTTTCTTAACGTGTGAGTAAAGTGATTAAAGTTAGCGTGAAACTCAAAATAGACATTATAAAAGTAACATCTCGGATGGTACTTGAAGAAGAATTGAGTTTTGCTTGATTTGGTTCAACATAAATAACGTCATTTTGAACTAAATAATAAACCGGAGATTCAAATATTTCACTTGAAGTCAAATTAACCCGATAATAATTCCGACTACCGTTTTCTTCCCGAATAACCAATACATTTTCCCGAACGCCGTTAATGGTTAAATCTCCTGCTTTTCCTATAGCTTCCAATAAGGTAATTTTATCATTGTCAACCGATATAGTCCCGGGTTTTGCTACTTCACCTAAAATGGTAATTCTAAAGTTGGAAACCACAAGAGAAACTCCCGGATCAAGAATTTCATTACTTAAAAGCTCTTTCATGTGTGAAATAGCTTCTGAACGTTTTAAGCCTCCTAATTTTATTTTTCCTAAAACCGGAAATTCAATTTCTCCGTTTTCATCTACTAAATAAGTTTGCCAACGGTCTTTGGTTGTAGAGCCGGCTCCTATTGTCATGTTATTTTCTTGGTTAAATATCTTTGTTACTTCTGAATTACCACTATAAATGGTAATTATTAGTAAGTCACCTGGTTGAATAGCAGAGGCGTAATTTGCTAATGAATCCAATGTTTTTAAATCCCCTTGAAAATAAACCATTTTTTCTCTTGACACACAAGAAGTTGCAAAAATACCAATAAAGAAGAAGAAACTAATCCCCTTTAGTAAAGATGAAATTTTAACGTTCATTCGTTGTAATTAAATAAGAGTGCAAATATAATAGAATTTATCAATGCTAAAAATAGAAAATAGTTGATTTTAAGTGATAAACTATTTGTTTTTTACTTCAGAGATACGTTCATAACGGACAAAAGAGTAGTTAAATTCATTTTTTTCATCTTTTGAGAAATTCTCTCGATTTACTTCTTTCCAGGTTCGATTGTCAATTTCGGGAAAGTATGCATCGCCCTCAAAAACAGCATGAACTTCGGTTACTTCAATTGCATCAGCCAAAGAAATGGATTGTTCATAAATCGTTCCTCCTCCGATGATAAAAATAGTTGAATCCAATGATTTTGCTTTTTTTAGGGCTTCTTCCAACGAATGAACCACCTCAATTCCTTCTGAATTCCAATTTTTATTTTTTGTAATAACAATATTCCTTCGGTTGGGTAAAGCTTTTCCGATGGATTCAAAAGTTTTTCGTCCCATAATAATCGGATGACCGCTTGTGAGTTGTTTAAATCGTTTTAAGTCGGAGGATAATTTCCAAATTAATTGATTATCACGACCGATAACCTGATTGTCGGATTTTGCTACTACCAAAGTAATCATATCAAAAAAATTAATTCATAGAATTTTTTACATCATTCAAATATTCAATCTGTTTTTCCAATCCGGGTGAAGGTGATTTTTGATGTGTTTTTACTTTTAAACCAATTGCTTGGTCTAATAGATTTTTTAACATCATAGTCAAACTTGGATTTTCTTTTGCATAATATTTATGAACCATTTTGTATTGAGTTGCCACAATTTTTGTTGATTTCATATCGTCTGAACCCAAGACCCAATTGAATCCTTTTTCTAATTTTCTTCCTAAAACCGGATTTTCATATTGTGTAAAAATATAGAAAGCAACTGCTTCTGCCGCTATACTTAATTTTGATAAATCATTAGTGGCAATCCAACTGTCCAATAAAGCTCCTACCAATTCCGGATTACTTTTGATTACCTCATCGGGTAAATGAGTTAATTCCGAAATCCGCTCAGGATTTAAACGTAAAATTCCGTTTGCTGCCGCAGCTTGAACGCTAAAAGACAGACTATTTAATCCGTTTTCAAAGATTGAAACATCGGTTTCTCCCATTTCATTCAATTTGTCCAAAGCAGCTGCCCGAACCAAAGTCTTAGAATCGGAAAGAGCTAACTTTTTTAGAATTGGGCTTGCTTTTGTTTTTACAGTTGGGCTGGACGCATCAAGAAAATTAATGGCACTGATACGAATTCCTTCATACGAATCATTCAAGGCAGTTAACAAAACGGATAAAGAAGATTCGTTAAAAGTTTGTGCAAAGGAAGCTTTTTCTAAAGCCAGATACCGAGTTATGAATTCGTTTTTCCCATAGTAGTATTGTGCAGCAAATTCTTCGATTGATTTATTGTCGTTAATTTCACACAAAATCACTTGGTCAGCATTTGGAATTACAACTTCCGGTGCTTTTGAAGCTTCTAAGTCAAATGTATTGGTTTTTTTCTTGCTTATCCAAACATAGTGTCGATTGATTTTTCCGTCCACCACAACATCGAAAGCAAAAGGAAATTCAAAATAATTGGATTGGGATTGAACAACTGTAATTTGTACTTTTTTTGTATCGGGTTTGTATAAATAAGAAATATTCAGTTGCGGATGGCCGTTTCCATAAAACCATTGGTTAAAAAACCAATTCAAATCTCGTCCGCTTACAGATTCTAAGGCAAGTCTTAATTGTGGAATTTCTGCAGTTCCGTATTCATTATCATGTAAAAATTTACTTAGTCCGGAGAAAAAAGCTTCATCGCCTAAATAATGACGCAACATGTGCAAAACCCCTTTTCCACCTTTGTTGTAAGAGACAACATCAAATAAATCTTCCTGAGAATGATAATGAAGCCGAACCAAATCTTTTGGAAAATGAGAAATATCGGTTTTGTAAATTTGTAAATCAGAATAGCGATTTTCTTCTGCTTTTTCACGACCGTATTTGTGTTCAAACCACAAATATTCGGAATAATTAGCAAATGATTCGTTTATACTGAGGTTTCCAAAATTTTCCATAGTTACTAAATCTCCAAACCAATGATGGAACAGCTCGTGTGCTATGGTGCTTTCCCAACTATTCTCATCAATTAACTGACCGGGTTTTTGTTGTGCATTTTCCATGTGAAGCGTTGCGGTTGTGTTTTCCATGGCTCCGCTCACATAATCGCGACCGACGATTTGCTCGTAATTGTCCCAAGGATAATCATATTGCAATAAATCGGAAAAAAATTGCATCATTTCGGGTGTATTTCCAAAAATATCCTTGGCATAAGGTGCATATTCATGTTCCACATAATAATTTACGTCTTTTCCTTTCCATTTATCTTTGATAATGGCAAAGTCACCAATTCCGACAAAAAACAAGTAAGGTGCGTGTTTTTGAGTGAAATTCCAATAATCCGTCCGGGTTCCATTGGAGTTTTTAGTTTGTTTTTCCAATTTTCCATTGGATAAAGTGACATATTTATCGGGAACAGTCAAATAAATTTCTTGTGATGTTTTTTGATTGGGCTCATCAATCGTGGGAAACCAGCAAGAAGAAGCTACGGTTTCGCCTTGTGTCCAGATTTGAGTTGGTTTGTCGGGTTCTTCTCCTTTTGGATTGATGAAATAAATTCCTTTTGCATCGCTGATAGCAGCACTTCCTTCTTGTTTTACTTCATTGGGACGGGCTGTATAATTTATATAGATGGAATATTCATCATTTTTTGTATAAATTTTATCTAAATCAATAGTGATTTTCCAATCATCGTAAGTGAATTTTAATTTCTTTTTGGACTTCCCTTGAACTAAAGCTACTTCATGGATTAGCATAGCTTTCGCATCCAAAACCAAAGTTTGTGTAGAATAAAAATGAGGTTTTAAAGTAAGCCAAGCTTCGCCGTTTACTTCTTCTTTTTCGTAATCGAATTTTAAATCGAGTTTTGTATGAATTAAACTATTTATTTTTTCAGCTTCTGCCCGGTAAATGTCCATTTTGTTGGTTTGATCCAAACGATAACTTGGCGGCAAACTTTCTTTGATTTGTGCAAACAATGGTACGAAAAGAAAAAAGACCAATACAGTGCTAAAAAATTGTTTTTTCATAAAAGAAACTTTAATTGTATAGATTTTTTGTTATTAATTTACTTAAAATCATTGATTTGTAAAAAATATTATAAATGAATAACTTCCTTGCGAATATACAGAACTTATTACTATTTCATTCAAATTCTTTTAATTTGATTCAACCTAAATAAAATTAAAAATACAGAAAAATGGATCGTTTAAACTTATTTTAAATTTTACTTTTACAACTTATTATAATAGATTTACAGTGATTTTAATTTAAAAAAACCAGTTGAATGACCCGAACATTTTTATTTTTTCTTTATTTGATTTTATCTGTCTGTTTATCAGCACAAATAAATGATGATTTACAAATTCCTGAAGATTCATTAATTGAAATACCTTCTTCGGCTTCAAAATCTTTTTTTGAAAAAGAAGGAGTTCGGATGTCTATTGCTCCGGTGCTTTTATTTACAGCTTCTGCCGCTTCATGGGGCGAACGCGAACACATTCGGGAAGTACGGAATCGGTATATTCCAAGTTTTAATATGGTGTATGATGATTATTTACAATACGCACCTGCAGCAACGGTTTATGGGCTTAATTTGGGTGGAGTAAAAGGTCGAAATAATGTAAAAAGAGCAACCTTTTCTTATGCTGCCAGTTTGGGAATTATGGCAATTGTGGTTAATTCAATAAAATATACGGCTAAAGTAGAACGTCCGGATGGTTCTACGAAAAACTCATTTCCGTCTGGGCATACTGCTAATGCTTTTACTAATGCTTCGTTTTTACATAAAGAATATGGAGTAGTCAATCCTTTGTATAGTATTGGTGGCTACAGTATGGCGACTTTTACCGGTTTAGGACGAAATTTAAATAACCGACATTGGATTTCTGATGTGCTTGCCGGTGCGGGAATTGGAATTTTATCCACTGAATTGGGTTATTTTTTCATGGATAAGATTTATGGAAATAAAGGTGATAATTTGGGTATGTTTTCAAAAATAGAAGGAAATGACAATCCGTCTTTTTTAGCATTAAAAGTAGGTTCAGCCTTGGCAACAACCAATTTCTTGAGAGAATCTGAGTTGGATGATAGTAAAGAAACGGGATTTGAATTTGGTTTGGAAGGAGCTTATTTTTTTACTAAAAATTGGGGAGTTGGAGGAAATGTCAGTTTTTCAAGTTTCCCGATTAGCCCGATTCATTTTGACTTCGACGACCCTTCTTGGAGTGGATTTGATATTGTTACACAATCATTAGGGTTTTTCAACATGGACATCGGGCCTTATTTTGCTCATTATTTTTCAGAAAACTGGCTGATGATGCTTAAAACCACTGTTGGCTTTTCTACACCTGCCAATGGAAAAGTTTTGGTGAAAAGTGAATACATTGATTTACCGAATAATGAGTACGAAGTTGCTTCTTATCAACCTTCTAAAAGTTTCAGATGGACAAATGGAGCTTCAGCAACTTATAAATTAAATTCTAATTTAGGTTTGACGGCTTATGTGGATTATCATCTGTCTAATTCTGACATATTTTACCGTTTTGCAGAAGAATTGAAAAATGATGAGGAAATTGGAGAATTTTTTAACGATGACAGTGTGAAAGAAAAAATCAATTATTTTACATTGGGATTGAAATTAACTGCTTTTTTCTGATTTTCAATGATTTTGGTAATATAATTCTGCAATTCCTTTTAAAGTATGTAATTGATCTACATAATGGATTTTATTGGTTAATGGTCTGAAAATCAAACTCATTCCGCCGGTTGCTATAACAGTACATTCGGAATTCAGTTCATTATTTATCCGGTCAATCATACCTTCTACCATACTTAAATAGCCATAAATTATTCCACTTTGAATACAACTTATGGTATCTTTTCCCAACACTTTCTTAGGTGCGGTAAATTCAATTTCTTGTAATTGAGCGGTTCCTTTTACTAAAGCATTCATTGCAGTTACAACTCCTGTGGTGATGGTAACACCTAAAATTTTTCCATTTTCGTCAATTCCGATGAAAGTCAGTGCCGTACCAAAATCTACAACTAATTTTTTTCCTTGATAAAAAGTTTGAGCAGCCACAGCATTTGCATACAAATCTGTTCCCATTTGTGGAGAAGAATGTTGAACAAAAGATGGTGTGGCATTGGTTACAATAAAAGGTTTTTGATGATGAATTTCCTCTAATGCATCTGCAACTTTTTCTGTCCACAAAGGAACAACAGAACCGATTGTAATAGATGTAATCTCATGTTTGTCAATAGAATATAATTTATACGTTCGATTGAATTCTTCTTGAAGTTTTTCTTTTGTCCAATCGGATTTAGAATCCAAAATCCAAGTAATAATATCTTGATTTTCCTGAAAAATCCCTAATCGGATATTTGTATTTCCGATATTTACAACTAATAACATTTTATTTTACGTATTCGTTATTGGAATCATCAATATCAGCTAAACGCTTGGTTGGGTCAATGCTTACTCTTTTTATTTCTTTGGTTGTTTTTATTGTATAAAGAGGAGAAGTCCAAGCCCAAGG
>JAQVDG010000013.1 GCA_028698395.1 Weeksellaceae bacterium | reverse complement strand
CTTTATCTCTTGCTTCAAAATCAACATAAGATTCGTATAAATCTCCGATTTTTTGTTCATCGCTTCCTTTGGCGTAAGTTTTTCCTAAAAGTCCTTTTAAAATGTCCAAAGTTACTTTATCTGTATTGTCACGCAATTCGTCAAAACTCCCCCATCGGGCACGATCAGAAGGAATTTCGGTGGTTTTCATCCAGTTTCCGTTTACGAAATTGTAAAAATCATCCTGTGGACGAACCTCTGTATCCATGTACTCTAAGTTTATGGCATGGAATTTATCTTGTGAAAAAACGGTGGAACCCGCTAATGCCATTCCCATGATTAAAATCTTTTTCATTTAATTAATTTTGTGTTTTTTATTTAAATAATCTTACAAATCTAAGAAACTGTTTAAATTTTACCAACAAGAGTTTAAATAAGTGTTAGTTTGAGTAGCAAAGGAAATGTTCTAAATTAATTCAGCAAGGAAAAAATTAAAATTAAAATCAAAGGATTTGTTTATATTTGAAAGTAAAAGTTAATTGAATTTTAAAATAGGAAAGAGTTCTATAACGGTGGTTTGATAGTGATTTACTATAAAAAATAATAACGAACGTGGAAAAGGTAGAGGATAAAAAGAGATTATTTAAATGGATACTTCTTTTCTTTTTATATTACGTTTTTAATATACTAATTGTCAACTTTATTGCTATATATGAAGTAAATGAATTGTTCTTAGTTCTTTTTAATATTATTTTTCTATTTGTCGTAATCTTTATTTTTTGGAAGGATATTAGAGGAAGAAAAAGAATCAGATTAAAGTTTGAATTAAAAAAATTATTGATTTCATTTATACCTATTTATTTGTTTCTTCAGTCATTTGATTTGTTTTATAGAGATATAAACACATTTATTCCGAGTAAGTTTAATTTTGATTTTAGTAATATTTCTATAAATTTCACTTTCATAGCATTGTTATTATGTGGCTCTGTAATTGAAGAATTAATTTTCAGGGGTTATATGATTAGAAGATATGAGACCAATTTTAAAACTGTCATTGGGATTTTAATAAGCTCATTTCTTTTTTCAATAGCTCATTTTGGATTTTTTTTTAAGCCTTTTGAATTCTTTTTTTCTAAGGATCAATTTTTGAATTACTTTTTTTTGGGTATAATTTTAGGGATAATAAAAGTTAGGTATGGACTGTTATATGCTGTAATTGCACATATTATTTATAATTTTTTCATTTATTTAGAAAGCCAAGAAATTATCAAATTATTTTTATTAGATTATGTGAACAATGACTATTTCTATATTTTGTATGGAATTACTCAAATAATCTTACTTGTTGTTTTATTTTTAATAATGAATCCTATTTTCAAAACAAAATCGTATTGGTAGCATATTAAAATTTCAAAACGACTTCAAATTCCGGTTAAAAAAACCACAAAACAAAACAGTCTAATTGTTTGAAAAAAAGAATTTCAAAAAAATAAACAGAACTAATTAAATTTAATTTGTCAAATAAAAAAATATCTCTACATTTGCACGCCTAAAAGTATTCGAGTAATTGAATGATTTTTAGAGAAGTTTAAGTTTAAAAGTAGAACCATAGCAGTTCTATACTGTAAAATAAACAAAAATTATGGTAACAGATCCAATTTCAGATTATCTGACGCGTTTACGCAACGCATTGATGGCAGGACACAAAGTTGTTGAAATTCCTGCTTCTAACCTTAAAAAAGAAATCACTAAGATTCTTTTCGATCAAGGTTATATTTTGAACTACAAATTCGAGGACGGTTCACATCAGGGAATAATTAAAATCGCTTTGAAGTATGACAGAGTGACAAAAGAACCCGTGATTAAGAACTTAAAGAGATATTCTCGTCCGGGATTGCGTCAATACAAAGGCGCTAAGAGTCTTCCAAGAGTTTTAAACGGTTTAGGAGTAGCGATTGTTTCTACATCTAAAGGTGTAATGACCGACAAACAAGCTCGTCAGGAGAATGTCGGAGGAGAAGTATTGTGTTTGGTTTATTAAGATTAAAAGAAAAAGAAAATGTCAAGAATAGGTAACGCAAGTATTACAATCCCGGCAGGAACTACTGTAGAATTAAAAGATGGAGTAGTAACCGTAAAAGGAAAAAATGCGGAAATGACTCAAGCTATAAGAGAAGGATTTGAGTTGAAAATAGAAGACGGAAATATGTCAGTATCTCGTCCGTCAGATTCAAAAGAAGACAAAGCATTGCACGGTTTATACCGTTCATTGATTAATAATATGGTAATCGGAGTAAACGAAGGTTTTAAAAAACAATTAGAATTGGTCGGAGTAGGATACAGAGCCTCCAATCAAGGGCAAAGACTGGATTTATCATTAGGATTTTCACATAATATTGTGATGGAATTACCTGCTGAAGTGAAAGTAGAAACCGTATCAGAAAAAGGAAAAAATCCTTTGGTGATTTTAACTTCACATGACAACCAGTTAATCGGTATGATTGCGGCTAAAATCCGTTCATTCCGTAAACCGGAACCATACAAAGGAAAAGGAATTAAATTCGTAGGAGAAGAAATTAGAAGAAAAGCAGGTAAATCTGCCTAATAAATTATAATCGAACAATGGCACTATCAAAAACAGAAAAAAGACAAAAGATAAAAAGACGTGTTCGTCGTAATATCTTTGGAACAGCAGCAAGACCAAGATTATCTGTATATCGTTCCAATAAAGAAATTTACGCTCAATTAGTTGATGATGAAGCAGGAGTAACTTTAGCTTCCGCATCTTCAAGAGAGAAAGTAGAAGGAACTACTAAAACTGAGATTTCAGCTTCAGTAGGAAAATTAGTAGCTGAAAAAGCAGTAGCAAAAGGAATCGAAACAGTTGTATTTGACCGAAACGGTTTTGTTTATCACGGTAGAATCAAAGCTTTGGCAGACGGAGCGAGAGAAGGAGGTCTAAAATTCTAAGAAAAAAAGTATGTTAGGATATAAAAACATAGAAAGAGTAAAACCGGCGGGAATGGAATTAACAGACCGTTTGGTAGGCGTACAACGAGTAACTAAAGTAACCAAAGGAGGACGTGCATTCGGATTTTCAGCTATTGTAGTAGTAGGAGACGGGAAAGGCGTTGTGGGTTTTGGATTAGGAAAATCAAAAGAAGTAGCTTCTGCAATTGCAAAAGCAGTTGAAGATGCTAAGAAAAATTTGGTTAGAATTCCATTGCACGGAAGTACTATTCCACATGAAAACGAAGCGAGATACGGAGGAGCACAAGTATTTTTACGACCTGCATCTGAAGGTACCGGAGTAATTGCAGGAGGTTCAGTTCGTGCGGTATTAGAATCAGTAGGGATACACGATGTATTGTCAAAATCCAAAGGTTCTTCCAATCCTCATAATGTGGTAAAAGCAACTTTCAGAGCTTTATTAGATATGAGAAGTGTAGAAGAAGTAGCTCGTCAGAGAGGAATTTCAGTAAAAAAAGTGTTCAACGGAAAATAATCGAAACGATGAGTAAAGTAAGAGTAAAACAAGTACGCAGCGCAATCAACCGTGAGAAATCTCAAAAAGCTACTTTGGTCGCTTTGGGATTAAGAAAGATGAATCAAGTAGTGGAACACGAATCTACTCCTCAGATTGAAGGAATGATTAAAAAAGTACAACATTTAATTGAAGTGGAAAGATAATTTTTGCAAGCAAAAATTTGTTTCATTTAAAATTCATAATTCAAAATTATAAAGATGAATTTAAGTAATTTAAAACCTGCAGAAGGTTCAGTAAAAAATAAATTCCGTAAAGGTCGAGGACAAGCAAGCGGAAATGGAGGTACAGCCGGTAGAGGACATAAAGGAGCTAAATCCCGCTCAGGATATTCCAAAAAAATCGGATTTGAAGGAGGACAAATGCCACTTCAAAGAAGAGTTCCTAAATTCGGATTCAAAAACATCAATCGAGTAGAATATAACGGAATCAATCTGGATGTGATTCAACAATTAGTTGATAATAAAAAGATTACCGATACATTGACAAAAGAAGATTTGATAAAACACGGTTTAGCTCACAAAAATGATTTGGTGAAAATACTGGGTAGAGGAGAATTGACGGCAAAGGTAAATATCACAGCCGATAAATTTACTAAAACTGCACAAGAAGCCATTGAAAAAAGTGGAGGTAAAGCAGAATTATCAAATGCAAAATAAAAAAATTAGTATATTTGCCCGCTTAAATGGAACTGAAATAAAGTTCCATTTGGTGGTTTTTTAATAATTATTTGACACATGAAAGGGTTTATACAAACAATTAAGAATATTTGGAACATTAAAGAACTGAAGGAAAAGTTGATTATTACTTTCTTTTTCCTTATTGTGTATCGATTTGGTTCTTATATTCCGCTTCCGGGTATTGATGTGAATGAAGTAACGCGGCTATTGGCAGCTCAGTCAGAAGACCAACGCGGACTTTTGGGATTGTTGAACTCTTTCACAGGAGGTTCGTTCAACCGGGCTTCCATTTTAGCTTTAGGAATTATGCCTTATATCTCTGCATCCATTGTGATTCAGTTGATGCAATTAGCAGTTCCTTATTTACAAAAATTACAAAAAGACGGAGAAAGTGGTCGTAAAAAAGTAACTCAAATTACCCGTTGGTTGACTATTGCCATTTGTTTGGTTCAGGCCCCGGCGTATTTGACTTTATTACAAACTTCCTTATTGCCATACAGTGGCGGATTTCAATCAGCTTATTTGATTAATCCAAGCTCATTTTGGTTTATTTTCCCTTCTACTATTATATTGGTAACAGGGACTATTTTTACCATGTGGATGGGAGAGAAAATTACCGACCGAGGTATTGGAAACGGGATTTCCATCTTGATTATGGTGGGTATTCTTGCCGATTTGCCTCAATCTCTATTGAATGCATTTGAAGTAGATAATACCGGAGGAATTTCTTTCTTGATGCAGATTATTGGATTATTGGTTGTGATTTTACTTTGTGTATTGTTGGTTCAGGCTGTTAGAAAAGTTCCGGTACAATATGTGAGAAGAGCACAAGCAGGAGGAAGCAGCTATATGCGTTCCGTAACGGATTCAGTTCGTTCTTACATTCCGTTAAAAGTAAATGCAGCAGGAGTAATGCCTATCATTTTTGCACAAGCCATTATGTTTTTACCGGCAACATTAGTAGGGTTTTTCTCCGATTCAGATTCGAGTCTAATGATGTTTTTCCATCAAGTATCCGATCCATTTACTTGGCAGCACAATATTATATTTGGATTGCTAATTATTGTCTTTACATTTTTCTATACAGCGATTACTATTCCGGTTAATCAAATGGCAGATGATTTAAAGAGAAATGGAGGAATTATTCCGGGAATTAAACCAGGAAAAGATACAGCAGAATATTTGGATGATATTCTATCAAAAATCACTTTCCCGGGTTCAATCTTCTTGGTGTTGATTGCTATACTTCCGGCAATTGTACACTTGTTTGGAGTTGATCAGGGATTGTCTATGTTCTACGGAGGAACCTCTTTATTAATTATGGTAGCGGTAATTTTAGATACCGTTCAGCAAATTAACAGTTATTTGTTGAATCATCATTATGACGGTTTGATGTCAAGCGGCCGAACAAGAAATGTTGCATAAATCAAATAAAAATTATAAATTTGCAAACTTTCTCCCTAAGAGGAGATGAAAATTATGGCGAAACAAAAACATATTGAACAAGACGGGACAATTATAGAAGCATTATCCAATGCAATGTTCCGGGTAGAATTAGAAAACGGACATGTAGTAACTGCCCATATTTCAGGAAAAATGCGTATGCATTATATTAAATTATTACCCGGAGATAAAGTAAAAATTGAAATGTCTCCTTATGATTTATCAAAAGGAAGAATTACATACCGATATTAAAAAGTTAAATGTTAAATTTTGAATGAGGAATCATTTTAAATTTAACATTTATAATTCAAAATAAAAAACGATTGGAGGCATAATGCCGGAGCAAATTAAAATGTAAAAACAAATGAAAGTTAGAGCATCAATTAAAAAAAGAAGTGCTGAATGTAAAGTAGTACGTAGAAAAGGCGTACTCTACGTGATTAATAAAAAAAATCCTAAATTTAAACAAAGACAAGGTTAAGATATGGCACGTATTTCAGGAGTAGATTTACCAAAAAATAAAAGAGGAGAAATAGGATTAACCTATATCTACGGAATTGGTAAGAGCACAGCACAGAAAATATTAGCACAAGCTAATGTTGACAAAGAGAAAAAAGTAAACGAATGGAACGATGATGAAATCAACGCAATCCGTTTGGCAATTACTGAAAACTACAAAGTGGAAGGTGAACTTCGTTCTGAAGTCCAATTGAACATCAAACGTATGATGGACATTGGATGTCAGCGCGGAATCCGTCATCGTCTTGGATTACCTCTTAGAGGTCAGCGTACTAAAAACAACTCTCGTACGAGAAAAGGGAAAAAGAAAACAGTTGCTAACAAGAAAAAAGCCACTAAATAGTAATTAGTTTCAGGTTTCAAATTTTAGTTTTTTTCATTGTGAAAATTAAGCTGAAAATAAAAGAAACAAAAGAAACAAAAGAAACAAAATGTAGTTATGGCAAAGAATCAAAAAACAGTAGCAAAGAAAAGAAAAGTTGTAGTAGAAGCAACAGGACAAGCACATATCCAAGCTTCTTTTAACAACGTTATCGTTACTTTGACTAATAAAAATGGAGAAGTTATTTCTTGGTCATCTGCCGGGAAAATGGGCTTCAGAGGATCTAAAAAGAATACACCTTATGCTGCGCAAGTTGCCGCACAAGACGCTACCGCTCAAGCTTTAGAAGCAGGGCTAAGAAGAGTAAAAGTGTATGTAAAAGGACCCGGACAAGGTCGGGAATCAGCAATCCGTACTATTCATAACGGAGGTATCGAAGTAAGCGAAATTATTGACGTAACTCCATTGCCACACAATGGTTGTCGCCCACCAAAACGCAGAAGAGTATAACTATAGATACAAGATTTCAGACACAAGAAAATCTAATATCTAAATTTCTAAATAAAATAAAATGGCAAGATATACAGGACCAAAAACCAAAATCGCTAGAAAATTCGGACAACCTATTTACGGTGACGATAAAAGCTTCGAAAAGAAAAAATACCCTCCGGGACAACACGGGCCACAAAAAAGAAGAGGTAAAAAATCAGAATATGCTATCCAGTTGGAAGAAAAGCAAAAAGCAAAATATACCTACGGAATCTTAGAACGTCAATTTTTGAATATTTACAAAAGAGCAAACGCTCAACCGGGAATTACCGGGGAGATTTTGTTACAACTTTGTGAATCTCGTTTAGACAACGTCGTGTATCGTTTGGGAATTGCTCCAACAAGAAATGCAGCGCGTCAATTGGTTTCACATAAACATATTACAGTAAACGGAGAAATAGTGAATATTCCTTCTTATACCCTTAAAGCAGGGGATGTAATTTCTGTTCGTGAGAAATCCAAAACTTTGACTAATATTACAGAGTCATTGCGAAGCCGTTCTACTTATGACTGGTTAATCTGGAATGATGAACAAATGTCAGGCACATTTAACGCTGTTCCTGAAAGAATTCAGATTCCTGAAGACATCAAAGAACAATTGATTGTCGAATTGTACTCTAAATAATTTTTAGAGAGTTAGTAATTGTAGGAACAGAAACCAAAAGGTTTCAAAAACAAAAAAACCTTAGTAAGATGACAATTTTAAACTTTATAAAACCGGACAAAGTAATTTTAGTTGATTCTGATGATTTCTTTGGACAATTTGAATTCCGCCCTTTGGAGCCAGGATACGGTTTGACCATTGGAAATGCCTTGCGCCGCGTATTACTTTCTTCATTGGAAGGACACGCAATTACTTCAATTCGTGTGGAAGGGGTTGACCATGAGTTTTCCACCATTCCAGGAGTTGTAGAAGACATGACTGAAATTATCTTAAATCTTAAAAAAGTTCGATTTAAAAGACAAATTTCTGAAACTGATTCTGAGACAGTTACAGCTTCTATTTCAGGGCAAGAACAACTGACTGCTGGAGATTTGGGAAAATTTATTTCCGGATTCCAAATTCTAAATCCTGATTTGGTAATTGCTAATTTGAACAAAAAAGTAAAATTAGATTTTACCTTTACCATTGAAAAAGGAAGAGGATATGTACCGGCAGAAGAAAATAAAAAAGCAAATGCACCTATAGGTACTATTGCGATTGACTCTATTTATACACCCATTAAAAATGTGAAGTATAGCATAGAAAACTATCGTGTAGAGCAAAAAACGGACTATGAGAAATTAATCATAGAAATCACAACCGATGGTTCTATCACCGCTCAGGATGCATTGACTGAAACAGCAAAAATATTAATTTATCACTTCATGTTGTTCTCAGAAGAAAGAATTACTTTGGAAGCAGAAGAAGTAGCTTATGGCGAAACGTATGATGAAGAAGCACTTCACATGAGACAATTATTGAAAACCAAATTAGTAGATTTAGATTTGTCAGTTAGAGCATTAAATTGCCTGAAAGCTGCTGAAGTAGAAACACTTGGAGAGTTAGTTTCCTATAACAAATCAGACTTGATGAAATTCAGAAACTTCGGTAAAAAATCATTAACCGAATTGGAAGAATTAATAGAAAACAAAGGATTAGACTTTGGAATGGACGTTTCCAAATATAAATTAGACGTAGAATAATCTTAGAAAAATGAGACACGGTAAGAAATTTAATCATTTAGGAAGAACAGCCTCACATAGAAACGCAATGCTTTCCAATATGGCAACTTCATTGATTACGCATAAAAGAATAAACACAACAGTAGCTAAAGCAAAAGCACTGCAGGTTTATGTAGAACCTTTGATTACAAAATCAAAAAACGATGATACCCATAATCGTCGTATCGTATTTAAATATTTACAAAGCAAAGAAGCCGTTACGGAACTTTTCCGTGAAGTGGCACCAAAAGTAGCCGATCGCCCGGGTGGATATACCCGCATCATCAAAACAGGATTCCGACTTGGTGATGGTGCCGATACTGCTATGATTGAATTAGTGGACTTCAATGAACTTTATACTTCTGCCAAACCGGAAAAGAAAACCAGAAGAAGCAGAAGAGGAGGAAGCAAAAAAGCAGAAGAAACAACTGCTGAAGCTGCTCCGGAAGTAAAAGAAGAAGTGGTAGAAACCGCTCAGGAAGTAATTGAAGAACCAAAAGTAGAAAATTCAACAGAAGAAAAACCGGAAGCTTCAGAAGAAGAAAACGGTGAGAATAAAGAGTAAAGTTAGGTTTTCATAATTAAAGAGGCTTGTTTTTTTAAATAAGCCTCTTTTTTGATAAATTTTGATTTTAGAATTCTAAATTTAATCTAACGTTTTTTTAAAAGTTTTCCTTCTTTTATGGATTTGAGGATTATAATCTTTCCATAAGGATTGTACATTCTGATTATCAATTAATTCCGGATTAGTTTCTAAGTATTGAATAGAATGTTTTTTAAAGGTTTCAAACATTTCTTTGAAAATAATAGCCGTAACCCCTTTTCGTTGAAATTTTGGATGAATACCAATCAAAACAAATTCGGCTGTATCATTTTTTTTCTGTGCTTGCAACAAATGGTACCAACCCAAAGGAAATAATTTTCCTTTTGCTTTCTGAAGAGCCTTGGCCAAAGAAGGCATTGTAATCGCAAATGCACATAACTTTCCTTCTTCATCTTCGATTAAATTAATGTAATCCGGATTCAAAATTGCCGCATATTTTCGTGCATAAAATGCTTTTTGTTTTTCAGTCAGAGGAACAAAAGTTTCTAAACCTTGATGGGATTCCTCTAATAATTCAAAAACCGGTTTTATGTAAGGATGCAAATCTTTAGACGATTTCAAATGAAGTAACCGAAGATTGTAACGTTGGCTGACCAACTCAGCAAACTGATAGATTTTGTCAGCTATATTATCCGGAACTTGCAAAAACATTTCCACCCATTCTTTCTCAACTTTAAAACCTAATTTTTCTAAGTGTTCAGGGTAATAGTTATAATTATAAGAACCGATGGCCGTTGCTAATTGATCAAAACCAAAAGTCAACATTCCTGCTTTTTCCAGATTGGTTGCTCCCATTGGACCTTCTAAAAATTCCAATTGATTTTCCCGGGCAATTTCTTCTAATTTTGAAAAAAGAGTTTGGCTAACTTCCAAATCATCAATCACATCAAAATAACCAAAGCGTAGCTTTTTGATTTGTTGCTTTTCTACTTCAATTTGATTGATGATAGCCGCAATTCTTCCTACAATTTCGCCGTTTTTATAAGCCAAAAAATACCGAGGAATTGCAAATTCATACGAAGGGTTTTCATTTTGATTCAAACTTTTTAATTCCTCTGAAATTAAGGGAGGAACGAAATAAGTTGAACCTTTATATAAATCAAGCTGAAATTGAACAAATTGCTTTAATTCAGCTTTAGAATGAATTTCTTTAACTTCAATTTTCATAGTTGGATGCAAAGATAAAATAATCTATGGAGTTGGGTAGTATCCTTTGTTTAAATACATTTCAGTTCCGAATTTTTCCAAATCTTGTGAACTTTTAAAAAAATTAGTTGCCGAATAATTAAAAGAAGGAAAAGGAACTTTGGAAATCCCGGTTATTTTTGCCAAAGCTTGAGCCAAAAGAGGTTCATTCGTGTCGCCTAAAGCCGGTAAATCTTCCAAATAATGAATTTCATTGATTTCTGTTTCCGGAAGAATTCCTTGAATTGGAGAAGGCTGATTCTGTGAGTCTTTGTATTCAAAAACAATGGGTTGCATTGCCCAAGTATGAGAAGTGTTGATTTTGTTCGTAGATGTATAAGAGGAAGAAGGAGAGTCATACAAAGTAATCGAACCCACCGTTTTACCATAAGTTGTTAATCCGATTGTACTCACCTGAATATAAGGACGTAAACAACTGATGAGCATTTCACTGGCAGAAGCTGTATTCCGGCTTGTTAAAACAATTAATTGATTTAAATTCAAATGATTAATTGGAAAAGTTCCGGTTAAATTTAAATCATTATCGTAGGCTTTTCCTTCGTTTCGGAATTTATAATTGGAATTATTTTGCGAAGCTTTTTCATTAAAAGTAAGTTGAGTAAAAGTTTGATTTTCAAATTGCCCGGTAATCATACTCCCCAGAAGAACCGAAGTTTCTACAGAACCACCACCGTTATAGCGTAAATCCACAATCAAATCAGTAATTCCGGCAGCTTTTAATTCACCAAAAGCATCATTTAATTCGGAATTAAAATTCGCCCGAAAACCATTATATAGCAGATAACCGATTTTATGTCCGTTTGTTTCGATTATTTTTGTGAGGTACACCGGATTTTCTTGAATGACTGTTTTTTGAATGGAAATGGTTTGATTTAAATTAAAAAGTTGACCATTTTCTAAATAAGCCATTCCAAAATCGGCTGATGGTTGTGCTAAAAGCTCATTATAATTAGAATCCGTTAAATTGATTCCATTGATACTGTTGAAAATGTCGCCTCGCTTCAAACCGGCATTCCAAGCTGGAGAATTAGGGATAACGTATTGTAGGTAACCAAAAATCTGATTGGATTCAGAATTCAAATAAACCAAACCGTATTTCATTCCAAAACTTTTATTAATTCCGGCAAATTGATTTTCTAAATCATGATAATCCGGAACTATCCACGAAAAACGATCAATCGTTCCATATTGATTCAGTAAACTGAAAAATAAATTTTCAGTAGATTTGGATTGAAGAAATTGTGTGTATTCTGCATCCGTTTGAAAACGAGTATCGGATAAATCTGCAACATCTTCTTGCCAATAATACCATAAATTCATAGCTTTCCAAACAAAATCATTGACAGAAGTCGAGGGGGAAGCCGAATCATCATCATCGCTACAGGAAAAACAAAAGAATAAAGTAAAAAGACCTGTAAAAAAATAAAGTATTTTGGTTTTCATTTTCTAAAAAATTTATAACTTTAAAGGTATGAAAAATTTTTATTTTTTAAGTTGCATCGGATTTTTAATTTGGATGATTTCCTGCCAAAATGTAAGCGGAAATGTAAATCCTGAAATTTTGACCGCAGAATATAGTTTGAAACAGTACAATGAGTTTGAAAAAGGTTTTCAGGTTTTTATGGTTATTAAAAATAAAAAAAAGAATACCAAAATAAAGTATATCATATTGAATAACAGGAGATTTGATAAGATTGAAACGTATGATATGGAACAAAAAACGTATTTTATCGACCAATTCTTTCCTCTTGAATCCATGCGAATTCAAAATTTTTCACCTCCGGAATCTGACTCACGCGTTGATGGAATAATATTTGAAATAGAAGGAGAAGAATTTTTTAAATCAGTAAATTTTAAATTGAAATAACTATGACTGCAATGTATTTGATTGTTTTTCTTGTCCCGATGTTATTGGGGATGTTTGTCAGTAACCGTTTAAAAAGTAAATTTCAGCATTATTCCAATTTGTATCTGGCAAACGGAATGAGTGGAAAAGAAATAGCTGAAAAAATGCTTTTGGACAATGGAATTACAGATGTAAAAGTGATTTCGGTAGCAGGACATTTGACTGACCATTATAATCCGATGAATAAAACCGTGAATTTATCCGAAGCAGTTTACAGTCAAAGAAATGCAGCTGCAGCTGCTGTTGCAGCACATGAGTGTGGACATGCCGTACAGCATGCTAAAGGATATGCTTGGTTGCAAATGCGCTCCAAAATGGTCCCGGCAGTTAATATTTCAAGTAATTTATTGCAATGGGTGTTGATGGGAGGATTAATATTGTATGCAACTTCTCAAAATGCAACTGTTTTGTGGATTGGAATCGCTCTTTTTTCTGTAACTACTCTTTTTGCTTTTGTTACACTTCCGGTGGAGTACGATGCGAGTAATCGCGCTTTGGCGTGGCTCAAAGAAAAAAATATGGTAATGCCCAATGAATACGAGGGAGCAAAAGACGCACTTGCCTGGGCGGCAAGAACTTATGTTGTAGCTGCAATTGCATCATTAGCACAATTGATGTATTTTGTGATGATTGCCATGCGAAGAAATTAAACAATTGCATAAACTCTAAGAAAAATATTTATTTATCCATTCCTCTCTTGTTTAAAGAAATTAGCAAAAACAAGAGAGGAATTTTTAGTGAAGTATTGTTAAATTTGTAAAACAATGAAATCATTGGAAAAAATATTAAAATATCGAGAAATTCATCCAACAGCTATGCGGTTGTTGGTTTTGGATAAATTATTAAAAACCCAACATGCTTTGAGTTTAAATGAATTGGAAGCTTTATTCGATCAAGCGGATAAAATTACTTTGTACCGAACTTTGAAAAAATTTGAAAAAAATAAATTGGTTCACAGTATTGATGATGGGAGTGGAGCAGTTAAATATGCTGTTTGTGATGAAAATTGTGAGTGTTTGCCGGAACAAGCTCATCTTCATTTTCATTGCATACATTGCGGTTCAACTTTTTGTATGAAAGAAATAGGTTTGCCACAAGTTTCTTTGCCTAAAAATTTTAAACCACAAGAATTGAGTTTAGTTGTAAAGGGCATTTGTGACCGGTGTTCAACTAAATAAAAAAAGTAAAATTACAAATCAAAAACAGACTTTCTTCTTACGATGATTCCATCTTTAACCCACAAAAAGAAAGCGAAAATCAAATAAAAAGCAAAAGTAACGCCGAGTGTAACAAAGGAAAGATAGATGAATAATAAACGTAATTTTGATGCCCGAACGCCCAATTTATCAGCAATTCGGGAAATGACATTAAATCCGTTGAATTCTAAAAAATTCCTAAGACGTTCAAACATTTTTTAAAATTTGTAGTCCGATGGCGCAATTTAAACATTTTTTTTCATTGCAGAAATGTTTTTTTAATTCTAAAAAAGCCTGAGATTCAAACGCATTTTTAGCTTTTAATCCCAATTTTGAAAAGCCGTCAATAACTGAATTTTTTTCAGCCGGTAATTCCAACAACCAGTCGATGAGTTGTTCAGAAACATCTGTATTGGTGTGTGATTTTGAATAGACAAATTTTATGGGAATAATTACATTGATGATGAGGCGTTCAACCATGCTTTGTGTGATGTTTTTAGTAGATTTTATTTTACTTTCTTTATCCAAAGTGAAATGCGTTTCCCAAAAATCCGGATACTTTAAATCATGAAAAACAGGGAAAATCCGTTGTACTTTTTGAGTTCCCATCAAAAAAGAAAATAAATTTTGATAATGAGAATAAACACTTGCTAATTGCATCAATCGGATAGTAGGAAAGCTAACCGGACGTAATCTGAAAAATTTAAAAATAGAGGAGTTTAAGGCTTGTAAGTGATATTTTGATTGTAAAAAAGTATAATTTTTTTGTAATTCCTGAATGTAATTGTCTTGAGAATTCTTTTGTAAAAATCCTGCTTGACCAAAGAAAAGAGCTTGAACATAATCAGGATTGTGCTGAATTTTTGTCAGAACTTTAAAATCGAAAGAATTAGCCCAAAGCGAAAAAGTTTCGGCATTGATTTTCAAGCCGAAAGCATAAGCCAGCTTTTTAAATAATAATTGCTCCCAGTTTTTATTATTTTCAATTAATTCCTTTTCAATTTCTTCTGTTTTCCTTTCCAAACGTTCAATAACCAAACGATCCAACCAAAATTTTAATTTTTCTTTTCGGATTAAATGGATACTTTTTTCGCAGGGAATAAAACTTTCATGCGATTCGGTTAAATTTTGATAATTCCGCAAAACTTCATCCGGAATAAAAGATTTTAATTCCAAAGTAGGAACATTTCGTTTTTTTAAAGTCGGAATTTCTTTGTTGTGTTCATAAACCACATGCAAAACCACATTATTGTATGCCTCATCTGATGAATGTTTGTGTGTTTCCCAATCCGATGAAGCTACGTGTATTTCAATGCTTCCCGCCCAAGTTTTTTGATTAATACGGATTTGTGCCATTGAAAAATCCGGGCCGGAATCTATTTTGTTCCAGTTTCCACGATTCAGAATTTCAATAGTTTTCCCATCAGTAGTTTTTAAAGGAGAATTTCCAAATAATTGAAAACGCCAGATGAAATGAAGTAGTTTTTCTTTCATTTGTTCTTAGTATTAAGGTTTTAGTGGCTGAAAGTTACGCTTTTTTTATCAGATAAATTTCATCAGCTAAAAAATTTGAAACTCAAAAAAATACGTACCTTTGCCAACCAAAATTTTTAAGAAAAATGAATATTAGCCAAAATAGTATCGACAGCTTAAATGCAGTACTTACCGTTACAATAGAAAAAAATGATTACAAAGAAAAAGTAGAGAATACTTTGAAAAATTATCGTAAAACTGCAAATATCAAAGGTTTTAGAAAAGGACAGGTGCCGATGAGTTTTATCAAAAAGCAATATGAAAAAGCTGTTATTTTTGATGAAGTGAATCAATTACTCCAATCAGGAATCAATGATTATATCCAAAAAGAGAATTTGTCGATTTTGGGAAATCCACTTCCAAAAACACAGGAAGATTTTGATTGGGATGCCGAAAAACTGAATTTTGAATTTGAAATTGGTTTGGCTCCTGATTTTAAATTGGACTTGGCAAAAGTTAAAATTGAGGCATACAAAGTAGAAGTAAACGATGAGGAAATTGACAAGTACGTAAATAATTTCGCAAAACGTTTTGGCTCAATGAAATCTTTGGAAAAAGTAGAAGAAGGAGAAGTGAACATTAAAGTTCAGGTAAAAGAGCTTGATGGAGATAAAAATGAAGTGGAAAACGGTCTAGACACTGAAACTTTTCTTTTCGTTGAAGAATTGGCTAAGCCTAAAAAATTTATAGGAAAAAAAGTGAACGATGTTGTAACAGCTAAAATGAAAGAAATTAGCGAAGACAATGCGAAATTGGAAACTATTTTTGGATTGACTCAGGAAGAAATCAGTGATTTTAAAGGATTGTTGCAGCTTACTATTACTGAAATTACTAAGATGGAAAATTCACCGATTGATTCTTCTTTGTTTGATAAAGTATATGGCGAGGGAGCAGTAACAACAGAAGAAGAATTTCGTCAAAGAATTAAAGAAGAAGCAGAGAAAATGTACAGTCGTGAAACCGAT
>JAQVDG010000305.1 GCA_028698395.1 Weeksellaceae bacterium | reverse complement strand
GGCAATACGTGGTAAACCTTCAAACAAATCTTCATATTCGGTATCATCAAAATGGCGAACAGCTTCGTCCAATAATTCTCCGGTTCCGCTTCCGCTAATAGATGAAATTGTGAAAAAACTTTCAAATCCTAAATTATAAAACTCATACGAATCATCTAAATTTTTATTCGTATCCACTTTATTTACAACCAATAAAACCGGTTTTTGTGTTTTCCTCAGCAAATTTGCCACTTCTTTGTCCATATCCGTCAAACCCACCTGATTGTCCACCACAAACAAAATCACATTGGCTTCATCAATTGCCAACTCAACTTGTTTTCGGATTTCTACTTCAAATGTATCATCTGATCCCACGATGTATCCACCGGTGTCAATCACTGTAAATTCTTTTCCTATCCACTCACTTTTCCCGTAATGACGATCGCGGGTTACACCGGATTTATCATCTACAATAGCTTGACGTTTTTGGATTAATCGGTTAAAAAGTGTAGATTTCCCAACATTAGGACGGCCTACAATTGCTACAATATTTGCCATTCGGCAAAGGTAGGCTTTTTAATGTTTTTGATAAAACACCCTTTTAAATTTATTTTGACAATAAAACATCCGAATATTTGATACTTAAATCGATTCGGTTTATCTTCGCAAGCATGATGAAAATTGGAATCTTAGGGGGTGGACAATTGGGATATATGTTCTTACAAAACGCATTGCAATATCCGGTTGAAATCCATATTCTGGATCCATCAGAAAATGCGCCCTGTGCTCTACACGCTCATCGTTTCGTACAAGGAGATTTTGCTGATTATCAAACAGTGATGGACTTTGGGAAGGATTTAGACGCTATTGGAATTGAGATTGAACATGTAAATGCACAAGCTTTGCATGATTTAAAATCAAAAGGGAAAAAAATTGTTCCGGAACCGGCTACTTTGGAAATTATTCAGGATAAATCCATTCAGAAAAAATTTTATGTCCACCATCAAATTCCGACAGCTCCTTATTTTGAATTGGAAAATTGGAAAGACTTCAATACTGAAAAAGTTCACTTTCCTTTGTTCCAAAAGGCAAATAAAGGTGGTTATGACGGACGAGGTGTTCAATTCTTAGCTTCAAAAGAAGAAATTATTCATCAATTGAAAACTGCCTCCATTTATGAAACACCTGCTGATTTAGAAAAAGAAATTTCGGTAGTAGTTGCCGCAGATAATAAAGGAAATTTGGTTCATTATCCTGTGGTTGAATTAGTCTTTAATGAAGAATATAATCTTTTGGATTATTTATTAATGCCTGCCGATTTGCCGGAATCCAAAGCTAAAGAAGCGGAAGAAATCGCCCGAAAAGTAGTCAAAGAATTAAATTCTCCGGGAGTTTTTGCCGTAGAAATGTTTTTAAATCGGGACGGTTCAATCTGGGTTAATGAAACCGCTTGTCGGGTACACAACAGTGGGCATTCTACAATTGAGGTAGCGTACAGTTCTCAGTTTGACCAAATGTTACGAATCTTAATGGAAATTCCTTTAGGAAGTACACAATTGTATGCTACTTCTGCAATGGTAAATTTAATTGGCGCTGAAGGCGAAATCGGTAAAGCTCAAATTGAAAATCAAGATGAGTTATTGAAAATTCCGGGTGTCTATCTGCACTGGTATGCCAAATCAGAAACCCGACCCGGCAGGAAAATGGGACATATCACTTTGGTTGACAATGATTTGGGGATTTTAAAATCTAATATTGATAAAGTCAATAAAACAGTAAAAGTAACTGCAAAAAAAGAATAAAATGGTAGGAATTATTATGGGAAGCGACAGCGATTTACCAATTATGAAACAAGCTGCTGAAGTTTTAGAAGAGTTAGGAATAAGCTACGAACTTACGGTTGTTTCTGCACACCGCACTCCGGAACGTATGTTTAAGTATGCAAAATCAGCTCAAGAAAGACAATTAAAAGTGATTATTGCCGGAGCGGGAGGAGCTGCCCATTTACCGGGGATGGTAGCTTCTATGACTTCACTTCCTGTAATCGGTGTTCCGATTAAATCATCTAATTCAATTGACGGTTGGGATTCCATTCTATCAATTTTACAAATGCCAAATGGAATACCGGTAGCTACAGTTGCATTGAATGCTGCTAAAAATGCCGGATTGTTGGCTGCTCGAATTATTGGAAGTTTTGATGAAAAAATAGCAGTGAAACTAAATGAATATCAAAAACAGATGACTTTAACAGTAGAAAATAAAATTAAGTTTTTAAAAGGTCAATATCCAAATACATTCGACTCTTAGTTCAAAGTCTGTCCTAATTTATTGGTCATTTTAAAATCAAATAGGTTAATTAACTTTTTATAATACAAAAGAAGCTGCCCTTTCTGGACAGCTTCTTTTTTTAATTGAAACGACTATATCTCGTTTGGCAACTTATTTTTTTACAATTTTCTTTGTAATGTTATGTTTACCATCGCTAATTCTTACAATGTAAACACCTTCAGCAAATTCAGAAATGTCATAAGTAGTAGCACTTCCAAATTCTTTTAATTTTTTACCTGTCAAATCATAAATAGCAACTTGTACATTATCCATGTTGTAGCTTTTTGATAAATTCAAACTGAAAGTATCAATAACCGGGTTAGGATAAATTGCTGTATCTGTTTTTGCACCTACTTCTGAAAGTCCTAATGAACCTGTAACTCTAACATCATCTACCATTAACATATAAGCATCGTTAGATGTACACTGAATTCCAATTCTGATTGTAGTACCCGGAGCAATTAGACTCAAATCTTCTGTTACTTCCATCCAATCTCCAGCAGGTGCCATATCCATACCGTACCAGCTGAAATCACTCGGAGTAGGAATGTCTGCACCTTCGTAAATCCAGTAGTTGAATTCTTCTAATCCGTATGTATCGGACATTGATTTAACATAAAATTGTAACGAGCTATTTGTACCCAAGGTAATCGGTGGACTGATCATCCAGTCATCGTTTGGTCCTTCTACAGATGCCCAAGCTGCCATGTATTTATCTCCTGAATAAGGATCAAAATCTCTGAATTCACCATCAGAACCGTCTGAATTTGTCACTCCGGCTTCAAATGGATTGAATACCATAAATGCTTTTGGATCGAATTGATTAGGAAACTCTCCCCCACCACCTGTATAGGTGCCTGATCCATCAACATCAATCATAATCCAATCTCCAATTCCGTCAATAAGAAAATCTTCATACGACTCAAAGTCATCTTCAAAAATGACAGTTTGAGCGTTAGCAAAAGAAAAACCGGCTATTACGGTTAAAGAAAGTAACATTTTTTTCATAACTTTTTATTTTTAAAATTTAAATATTTTCAAATATAAAGTTAAATTTTTATTTTGAACATATTAAATCTCTGTTTTTTTATTTTTTTTATTTTTTACCCTAAAATTACACTTTAGTTTAGTAAGCTAAAGAAATAGAATTCGGGTCAATAAATTCAAATGTGTAAGGATCTTCTAAAAAACTAATCGGCAAACCTGATTCTTTCATAATGTCCTTTTTAGTCAATGCCCAAGGTGTCCAATAATCTTCTAAAACTTGCTCAAACATAGTATTGTCCCATACTGTAAAAACAGATTTATGGAGTGGAGCTTTCAAGGGAAGGGCTTCAATCGTTGCTTTTTCGTCTGTAAAATTCACTTTGAAATCAGCTTGTACCTGTTTTAAATAAT
>JAQVDG010000304.1 GCA_028698395.1 Weeksellaceae bacterium | reverse complement strand
GCATCAGCACATTAAAGTAAAAGTTATCGAAGTTGATGTGGTAAGAAAACGGATTCGACTTTCGATGATATTGTAAGTAAAATATTTTCATTTATAATTCGTTATAACTTTTAATGGTAAATGTTTGAATATGAATAAAATAGTGTTGTTTTTTTGTTTGGTTTCATTTTCTGCTATCAGTCAAAACAATTTTGATAAGATTAAAGACAGTATTAAAACAGTCAGGAATTATGAATATGTTTATGACTTTGAGAATGGATATGCTGTTTTTAGAACTTTCGATAAAAAAGCGGGATTGGTAGATTCCATAGGCAATGAAATTATCAAACCTTATTACAATTTTATTCATAACAAAAGAGAGCTTGAAAATATTTATGAAGTAGGACATCAAACCAAAAATGGTTATAAAAGAGGTTATATTGACCTACATTCAAATGTCAGAATTCCAGTAATTTATGAAAATGTTCATTATTTAGGTAATGGACTAATCAGAGTTTCCACAAACAATAAATCAGGAATTCTTGACACATTAAATAATAGTATCCTTCCTGTGGAGTATGATTATATCTATAAGAAAGAGAATTTTTTATTAGGTAGAAAAAACAAATCCTATGAAATATTTGACTTTAAAGGAGTAAAAAAGTCTGATATAAAACCTGTAAATATTTTGTATTTCAGAAATTCAAAAGCTGTTGTTGATTTAGAAGATTCTTCTTCTATTATTATTGACAACAAATTGAATATTGTTATGAATTCTCTGCAAGAATATCAATACCAGAGAGTTTTAGAAAACGATTTGTATTTGGTTAAAGACAAAAAGACTTCTAAACTCGGAGTAATAAATTCTTTATATAAAATCCCGATAGAATGTATTTATGATGAAATTATTCAAAAAGGAGACTATTATATAGCTGAAAAAGAAGATAAAAAAGGGATTATTTCAAGTAACGGTTCTATAATGAAGTCATTTGTTTATGATAATATTTTTTATAATTATTCCGATGAGGCTGTGGGGTATGAAGAAGGAATCGGAGAAAATCATATAGCCTCTATAAATAAATTATATGGAGTTATAAATCCGTTTGTTCAGGAAGATATTATTCCTTTTAACTATAAGTCTATCAGAGGTATCAATGATGAATTTTATGTAGTTCAGGACAACCATAATAAATTTGGAATATTTGATGTAAAAGGAAATAAAATTTTAGACAACGAATATGAGTTTTATAACATTTATGAAAGTAATTTTTTTGCAGGTAATGACAAAGGAAATTTTATAATATCTGTTAAGGATAACAAGGTTCGTTTTACAGAGGTTAATGTCGATAGGTTTATTCCATTTGAAAATATGTTTCCTGTTTTAGAAAAGAGTTTTTATCAGATATTTGAAAAGGATAAAAAGTTTGGAGTTCTGAATATTTACAATAAAGTTGTAATTCCGAATGAATATGAAGAAACTATAAATATTTATGATACAGAAGAATTTATAGTCAAAAAGAATGGCAAATACGGAATTGTAAATACAAATAATGAAGTTGTTTTAGATTTTCAATACAATAATTTTTTCATTCAAAAAGAAGTGATTTATTTTGATAAAAATCAAAAAATACATCAAGTGAAGTTTGCAAAAAAGATGTATGATTATCGTGATTAAAAAAAGCACACCAAAGTAAAAGTTGTTGAGGTTGATGTGGCAAGAAAACGGATTCAGCTTTCGATGATAGTATAAAATCGTGAGGCTTCCACAAATCAAAACCAAACGATTCCGTTTCAAAACCACTGTTAATTTTGAATAATTTCGTAAATTGCACCCTTTTTAAAACAGAAAATTAAAATGGAACAACAAAAGCCTTATACCCCAAAAAATAAAGTAAGAATTGTAACAGCAGCCTCACTTTTTGACGGACACGATGCTTCGATAAATATTATGCGAAGAGTGATTCAGGCTACCGGTTGTGAGGTCATTCATTTGGGTCACGACCGAAGTGTGGAGGAGGTTGTAAATACAGCCATTCAGGAAGATGCCAATGCCATTGCGATGACTTCCTATCAGGGAGGACACAACGAATACTTTAAATATATGTATGATTTGCTCAACGAAAAAGGAGCAGGTCATATCAAGATTTTCGGAGGTGGAGGTGGAGTAATTCTTCCCGAAGAAATCAAAGAATTAGAAGACTACGGAATCACCCGAATTTATTCTCCCGATAACGGACGTGCTTTGGGATTACAGGGAATGATAAATGATTTGATTGAAAAATCTGACTTTCCTGTCGGGAATGAATTAAATGGAGAAATTGACCATTTGGAAGAAAAAAATCCGAAAGCGATTGCCCGACTTATCTCGTCTGCAGAGAATTTTCCGGAAGTTTCAAAAGATATTTTCGATAAAATCCACGAATTAAATAAAGATTCGAAAATCCCAGTTCTCGGAATTACCGGAACAGGAGGAGCAGGAAAATCGTCTTTGGTTGATGAATTAGTTAGAAGATTTTTAATGGATTTTCCCGAAAAAACTATCGGACTGATTTCGGTTGACCCGTCAAAACGTAAAACAGGAGGAGCATTATTAGGGGACAGAATCCGTATGAATGCGATTAATAATCCGAGAGTTTATATGCGTTCGCTGGCTACTCGTCAGTCGAATTTGGCTTTGTCGAAATACGTAGCAGAAGCTATCGAAGTGCTGAAAGCTGCAAAATACGATTTGATAATTTTGGAAACTTCGGGTATCGGACAGTCGGATACCGAAATTTTGGAACATTCTGATGTTTCTTTGTATGTAATGACACCCGAATTTGGAGCAGCAACGCAGTTGGAAAAAATTGATATGTTGGATTTTGCAGATTTGGTAGCGATTAACAAATTTGACAAAAGAGGAGCTTTGGATGCTATCCGTGATGTGAAAAAGCAGTATCAGAGAAACCATAATTTATGGCACGAAAACCCTGATACAATGCCTGTTTTCGGAACGATTGCCTCGCAGTTCAACGACCCGGGAATGAATTCGCTTTACAAAGCGATTATGGATAAAATCGTAGAGAAAACGGAAGCAGATTTAAAATCTACTTTTGAAATCACTCGTGAAATGAGTGAGAAAATTTACGTTATTCCACCCAGCAGAACGAGATATTTGTCTGAAATTTCGGAAAATAACCGAAAATATGACGAAACGGTTTTAACTCAGGTTGAAGTAGCTCAAAAACTATACGGAATCTATAAAACGATTTGTTCGGTTGCAGGGATAAAACCAGAAGACGAAAAAATGTTTTTAGATAAATCAGGAGTAAGTTTAACTCCGACAGAGTTCAAAACTCTGTCGGAGTTAAATAAGGAATTTATTGATTTACTTTTAAAAGAATTCGACCGTGTAAAAATGAATCTTGACCCGTATAATTGGGAAATTATTTTTACGTGGGACGAAAAAGTAAACAAATACAAAAATCCTGTGTATTCGTTTAAGGTTAGGGATAAGGAAATCAAAATCCAAACCCATACGGAAAGTTTGTCCCATTCTCAAATTCCGAAAATTGCACTACCGAAATATCAGGCTTGGGGAGATATTCTGAAATGGAATTTACAGGAAAATGTTCCGGGAGAGTTCCCTTTTGCATCAGGATTGTACCCGTTCAAACGTGAAGGAGAAGACCCGACCCGTATGTTTGCTGGTGAAGGAGGTCCTGAAAGAACCAACAGACGTTTCCATTATG
>JAQVDG010000303.1 GCA_028698395.1 Weeksellaceae bacterium | reverse complement strand
GAAGAACTTGAAAATAAAAATCAAGTAGAAATAATTAAACAAAAAAATCAATCACAAGGATTGCTTTACAATGGTAGCATTAAAGTTGTTACAACAAAAACAGGTTTTGACCCCTATAATAATGATAAACTTTGGTTACCTTGTATTACATTAATGTTTGAAAATGTATCTAATAATACGATTGATGAAATGATTGAAATTAAAGCAATTTTCATTGATAATTCTAAAAAAGAACAACTATCTGAAGATTATCAACTTTTAACAACAAGTAGTAGACCTTTTATTTCTCAAACAAAAAAACAAATTACTTTAAAATCAAATGTCGGTTGGTATTTTGTGGACAAACAAGATGTGTCAGTTCATATTTTTGTTGACAATGTAAAGTATAAGACTTATAAAATTAAAAATGAAGAGTTTTCTGGTAGAATTTAATTAGAAAGATTATTATATTATGAATATAATCAAATTACTAAACCTTACTGATGAACAAGTTAATAACTCAAAAGTTCATTTTGCAACAGGTACAAATAATTTATACGAAGCTCTTTATGTATTTTTTGGCGGAAAATTTAAAGAATGGCAAGAAGTACAAAATAGATTGAATTTTAATAATAAATATATTTTCTCTTTAATATATTTTAAAAAAAATGAATGGCTTTTTGCTGGTATCTATGAACAAATAAATGTGGAAAAAAAAGAAGGGAAATATTTTTATAAAACTGAAATAACCAGTATTGGAAATGAATTAATTGGAAGGTTAATAATCAGATTTGAAAAGAAATTTCGCAGTTCATATACTTTTCTAAAAAACTCAATAAATAGTTTTGAATTAATTGAGATTATGCGAGAAAAATACACGACACTTCCCTTTCCTGGTTTCTCTAACATAAATATTAATTTTGAGTTTCTTACGACAATAATGAGAAATGAAGAACAATCTTGGAAGACTGCATTATCAAACTCTAAAGGTGTATATCTAATTACTGATGCAAAAAATGGCAAACTATACGTTGGAGCAGCTTATAGTGAAAATGCTTTCTGGTCTCGGTGGGCTTCATATTGTAAAAATGGTCACGGTGGAAATACTAGACTAGAAGATTTAATTAGGCTAAATGGTTTCGAATATGCAAAAAACCTTCATTTTTCAATTCTTGAAACAAGAAATACAAGTTCAGATGATGATGAAATAAGAGAAAGAGAAAAATACTGGAAAAGCATTTTACTTTCAAAGGAATTTGGATACAATGACAACTAACAAATAACTGGCGGTAACAAGGGGTTAATAAAATGCAGGTTTTCAGCGGATTAGGAAACGTTCTCGCTTTATTGTAGCTTCGTACCGTGGGACAATGAACCGTTTCAAACTCCTGCACTTTACCAACCCCCCGCCGTTGGTGGCAATGCTAAAAGATAACAAACACAATAAAAATAAGAGAATGATATGATAACCATTTTATTAATTATCATTTTGATAGTCTTAGTGATTTTCAATATTTGGTTAACCTTGACAAAAAAGGTAACTATTAATATCGAAGAACTTAAAGAAAAATTAATCAAAATTGATTCTGATCTTTCAAAAATTGACCCCTTGATACGAGATGAATTTGGTCGGAGTAGAGACGAAAGTCAGAAGGCTTTTAAAGAAAATAGAGAAGAACTGAATAATTCCTTCAAACTATTAGGTGAAAGTTTAACTAAAACAGTTACAGATTTATCCAATGCTCAAAAGAACCAATTTGAAATCTTTTCAAAACAACTTGGTGAATTAGTCAAGACATTTGATGATAAAATGAGAAACATTCAGGAGCAACTTGACAAATCAGCAAAAGAAAACAGGACGGAATTGACTAATTCATTAAAATCCTTTGAAGATAAATTCACTCAGAATGTTAAGGATTTTAATGACCTTCAAAAACAAAAGTTTGATGACCTTGTAAATAGGCAAGAAAGTATTAAAAAAGAGATAGAAGAAAAGTTGAAGGAGATTAGAGAAACTGTTGAAGGAAAATTAAAGAGTATCCAAGAAGACAACAACAAAAAACTTGAAGAAATGCGAAAAACAGTCGATGAAAAACTTCAAGAAACTGTTGAGAAAAGGTTTAATGAATCATTCAAATTAATTAGTGAGAGACTTGAACAGGTTCATAAAGGACTGGGAGAGATGCAAACATTGGCCTCTGGTGTAGGTGATTTAAAAAAGGTTTTAACAAATGTTAAAACAAGAGGTAATTTAGGTGAAATTCAACTTGGCGCAATACTCGAACAAATACTCTCTCCAGAGCAGTTTGAAAGGAATGCAACTATTAAAGAAGGCAGCCAAGAAAGAGTTGAATATGCAATCAAATTACCTGGTAAAAATAGTGATGATAAACCTTTACTTTTACCAATTGACTCGAAATTTCCTATCGAAGATTATCAAAGATTAATCGATGCCTATGATAATATTTCCAATTTAGATTCAAAAGAACTAGATTCTATAATTAAACAATTTGAGAATGCGGTTAAAAACAATGCAAAAAATATAAAAGACAAATACATAAATCCTCCTGTAACTACTGATTTTGCGATAATGTTTGTTCCAACAGAAGGTTTATACGCAGAAATAATAAGACGAACGGGACTTTTTGAAACTTTACAACGAGACCTAAAAATTATCGTTGTTGGTCCGACAAATTTAGTAGCTTTTTTAAGTAGCCTACAAATGGGATTTAAAACTTTAGCTATTGAAAAAAGGTCAAGTGAAGTATGGGAAATACTTGGTGCAGTAAAGACTGAATTTGGCAACTTTGGAACACTTTTGGAAAAAACTAAAAAGAAATTACAGGAAGCAACTAATGTAATTGACAAAGCTGGCATTAGGTCAAGGGCTATTGAAAGAAAACTTAGAACAGTTCAAGAATTACCACAAGAACAGACTGTTGCTTTACTAGGAGAGGCAATTGAAATTGAACAAGACAACGAATTAAATAATAAAACTGACGAAGAATAAAATGCACAGCCACCAACAAAGTGTATATGCCATAAGGGTTACAGTGGTTATTCAAGCATTGTTGCCCGCTCAAACTATCGTGCAGGTGGACAGGAAACCACCCCGCAATTCCTTACGGCACATACACTCGGCCGTTGGTGGCAATTTAAAATGAACAGAATACTACTCATCATATTATTATCGATTTCAACAAATGGAATTTGCCAATCGGGACTTTCCTATCCATACTATTTGACTTCCCAGAACGACAATTTTTATTTGAAATCTATTCCTTTCGGTAGTCAGATGTACAGCATTCCTGGACGCACCGACATTTTTAGGACTTCCGACTCTACTCTTGTTTACTCAATTTCAAGGTACTTTGACCCGAGCGGTATTGTGTTAAGCAATGACGGAAACGCCATTCTGTATGCTAGATATTCAATCTACAACTATGATGACTTTGATGAAGAAATCATCCTCTATTACAAAAATGGTGTCCTTCAAAAGACATACAAAGTTGACGAGCTTGTCCAAAAGAACTTAGATGATTATCAATATTCGCTATTCTACAGAGATTGGGAGACGTTTGAATGGAAAGATGGGGAAAGAGTTTTCGCAGATTCAATTCCTTCTTACATAAAAAAGCTAATTGAGTCGCCACTTTTCACCAATGGTTCAAATGCCTTTGTGGCAACCAAGGATTATGAACTAATTCAATTCAACCTTAGCGATGGTAACAT
>JAQVDG010000302.1 GCA_028698395.1 Weeksellaceae bacterium | reverse complement strand
CGTCGGGGACGAAATCGAAACTCGCTCTCCCACACTAGCCACACCCCCAGCCGTTGTGCCTCATACTTAAAAAACTCACACAATGAATGAATTACCGAATCCTGAAGAATTAGTTTTTTTCTTGTTTAAACAATTTCCTTGGACACTTTTATTACTTTGGTCTTTATATTCACTATTTGTAGTTTTCAACAAGAACTTTAGAAGCAAATACTCTAATTATTATATACTTACATCTATTCCAAACGTTTTTGTTACCCTTGGATTATTTGGTACATTTACAGGTATAGCTTATGGTTTATTTTATTTTGACACAAATCCAAGTGTTATTAAGGAAAGTATCAAAATATTGCTTGAAGGTTTGAGAATGGCAATGTTCACATCTATATATGGAATAATTTGGTCCCTAATATTCTCAAATATCATTAAAGTTAAAATTAACTCGAAAGTAATACCTCAATCAGAAAGTGCAGAATTAATTGAACTTAGAAAATTAAATGAAAACTTTTACGATTTTAAAAATGCTATTTCAACTTCTCACTATAATGCTCTTGTTGAATCATTAAAGGAAGTACTTGGAAATTTCAATGAAGTCTTCCTTGGTTTTATTAATGAACTCGTTGAACAAAACTTTGAAGAATTAACAAACACAATTCATCAACTCAATGAATGGCAGAAAAACCACAAAGACCAAGTTGAAAGTTTAACTTCAGCTTACGTAGAACTTGTCAGTCAACACAACGAATTTGTTGAAAAAACATTTGAGTGGGTTGAAAGACTTGACGAAATATCTGGACAATCAAGTAAATTACAAATTGTGATTGATGAATTCAATGAAGCTTTTAATGAAAATGGGAATTTATCTCTAATTTTAAAAGAAGTACAAAAGGCATCAACAGAACTGACTTCCGCCATTAATACAACAAGTGCGATTGTTAGTGAAATAGAAGAAACAAGCTCCTTAATGAATAACACTAGTAAATCTTTATCAGAAACATCAAATTCCGTTCAAATTGTTACTGAAAATTCTCAAAAAATATTTGAAAGGACGCAAGCACTTCAAACTATTAATGTCAATCATATTGATGGATTAGTAGAACAATTCAATTCTAGTTTAAGGGGAACTTTTGCCACATTTGATGCCTTAATAAATGAGTATATTAAGGACATTGAGAAAAAAATTAATAAATAATGCTCTCAAATAAATCAGATAATTCTAATTGGCTCTCCCTTGCAGATATGATGACTGCATTGATGGTGATTTTTATGTTTATTGCCATTAATTACATAATACAAGTGATTGAACATACCTTTGTTGAAGAAGATATCTATAACAAATTACAAACTGAATTTATTTCAGAGATTGAAGAGGGGAAAATTGAATTAGGTCCAGACGGTGCAGTTAGGTTTAACATTGATAGAGGGGTCAAACTTTTTGAAATGAGTTCATCTGAGCCAACACAGACATTTAGAAATCTTCTTTCTGATTTTCTTCCAAGATATTGGGCAGTATTGAAATCTGACTCAAGTTATTACGATTATATTAAAGAAATTAGAATTGAAGGACATTCAGATGTTGTTAGGTTTGTTAATTCCACAAACGAAGAGAACTACTTGAGAAATTTAGACTTATCACAAAGAAGAGCTGCAAATGTATTGAAGTTTCTTAGACAACACCCTATCTATAGGAATGCACCAGATTGGGAAAAGGAAAGAATGGATTTCTTATTCACTTCAATCGGTTTTTCATATGCTAGAACTTTAAATAAAGGAGGGAATTACACGTATTTAGACTCAAACAACATTCCTGACAATCAACTATCTAGAAGGGTAGAGTTTAGAATTGTCACTTCGAATGAAAAACTCATAAAAGAAATTTTTGAACTTGGAGAAAAATAAGCCGACATACGATTTTATTAAAGGATTAAGTGCTAAGACACTTATTAATAAACGCAACATTTCCTTTAAAGTATTTCGCAATATTGTTATGCCTGTAATTCAAGGAATAACATATAATAAACTTAATTTTGATATTGATAAAGGTTATGCATTCTATGTTGAAGGTGAAAATCAATATTTAATGTTCAGATATAAAAAATATTGCTATACTTTTTGGGGTTCAATTAAAAGAATGCCAAAATTTCATCCATATGAATGTGAAACGTTAAACCAGTATTCAGGATTTTTTTATGCTAATAAAATGCCCGTTGACATTCACTCTAAGGATGAAAGAAAAATATATTCTAATCAGGAATTAGAAATGTGTGGTAATTGTTCAAAAGAAATATTTAAAAGTTGGTGGTCAGGAAATAAACCTTGGTATGACTCAGTTCTAAGATATATTGAAGAGCAAAAAAATCCGACATTTAAAAAAGATGGTTATCATACAATGTGGAATCAAATATCTGAATGCTATAAAGAAAAAATGAATTGGTGTTGTGAAAATTGCAAGATAGACTTAAGTAAAAGAGATGATAGAATTTATTTGCATACTCATCATATAAATGGCAACATAAGAGATAACAAAGTTTCAAACTTTAAAGCACTATGTCTTTTATGTCATTCTTTAGAACATAATGAAAGGCTAATGAAAGGTCTAGGAATATTGGAAGTTGAGAATTTCATTAACGTGCATAGAAAAAATATACCAAACAATAATCTATCTCTATTTGATAGTATTACGAATGAAAGATATAAACTGTAAACACAAAAGTACGAAGGCACAACAAGGGGTGTAGCCAATGTGGGTTGACATTGGAACTTCGGAGCGGTTTCGCCCGCTCGGGCGTTTTCGTCAGGGGACGAAAACGTAACACGCTCTCCCACACTTGCCACACCCCCAGCCGTTAGTGCCAACCTTACTGAGCATCGAGCGAATAGTTCTGCTTAATTGTTCCTTTTGGCACGTAGATAATGTATTCTTGATAGCAATTAAAATCAATAGCAAAATTGTTTATAAAAGCATCCTTTACATTTTTTCGTTTAAATCGTTCTGCTTTTGGTTTTTCATCGGAGTATTTAACTTTTACTTCATTGTAATCAGCTTGCTCTAATTTATAATATCCTTCATTTTCGTAGTAAAACACATATTTCATTTTACCCTCAATTTGTCCACTACCTAAAAAGAATGAGCCTTTTACGCTGTTATTGTCTTGTAACGCTTCTAAATTGTAGGTTGTTTTCACAATTTCTGTTTTAGCTGGCAAAGCAAAAGCCACAGCAGTTCCGATAATTCCGCCAATCAATATAGCTGGAATTGATACTAAAATGTAATCTTCAAAATCAGAGTAATACGAATTATACTCTTGATAAATTGCAATAAATAATGCAATTGCTGTAATAACAATAATTGTCCACATAATTTATAAGTATTTAATTGTTAATAATTTAAAAATAAAAGGCAGGCACTAACACCGCATAAAACCAATAAAGGTTGTATCGGTAATTTCAGCATCGTATCCCGTTCAAAGTGTTGTATATCTTGATAGTTTATATCTCGCATTCCTTTACTGGTCTTATGCATCACGTTAGCGGTAATGGTGAACGAAAAAAATATGTTGAGTAAACTGAAAAGACTATATTATCGAATTAGAAGGAAAACAGGTTTTCCCATCGTAAACTTGAATAGCATTCATTTAGAAAAATTGAACGCCAAGAATTTCATTGAAATCGATGGAAAAAAATACCTTAGAATTAATTTACGGTTTGTTGACACTCTTGATTCTGATTCTACGAG
>JAQVDG010000301.1 GCA_028698395.1 Weeksellaceae bacterium | reverse complement strand
GGGTGGAATGTATGATGCTTGTGAACATTTAACACAAAGTCAAACTCAGGAAATCTTAGAACAATTACATGCTGTTAAAGAAGTTCCGGTTCATCCGCACAATGATATTCCTTTGGCTATGCAAGCCGCAAAAAGAGCTTTAAACAGAGCCGGATACGATTTTGATGATATTGTTGCATTACAAGAAGAATAACAAAAACTCTCTCATTGCCAACTGATTATCTTAAATTTAACTAAAGAAAAATCCATATTTTTTATTCAATTTCAAAAATATGGGTAAATTGCAAATTCAATTAATTCATAAACAATGAAGAATACACTTTTTCTTTTGGTCGTTTTTATTTCAACTACAATTTTTTCTCAAGATTTAGTTCTTATAAAATTTACCGATAAACCTTCTGCCGATTATTTTTTTGAAAATCCAAATTTGATGCTATCTCAAAAATCTTTGGACAGACGCTTAAAATATGGAATTGAACTTACTCTACAAGATATTCCCGTAGAGGAAACCTATGTAAATCAAATTGAAGATACTGGAATTAACCCGATTGCTGTTTCTAAGTGGTTTAATGGAATTTTTGCTTGGTGCACAGAAGCACAGATTTTACAAGTTGAAGCTTTTTCGTTTGTAAGTGAAGTAGAATCTTTAGTCCGAAATTCAACGAATGTAAATTCCGGGAAAGTTTTTTCCGGTGTTCAGGAATCACAAAATATTACTTCCAAATTTCTTCAACCGGAATATGTTGATTATGGTGCAACAGAAACTCAAGTCAAGCAAATAAAATTAGATTATTTACATGATTTAGGATTTACGGGAGAAGGAATAAGCATTGCTGTCTTAGACAATGGTTTTCCGGGTGTAAACACACAAGATGGATTTGCTTATATTCGGGATAATGGTCAAATAAAAGCTACTTACAATTTTGTAACTCAAAACGAAGATGTTTATAATGTAAGCGGAACTCATGGAACCGTGGTTTTATCGACTATTGGAGGTTATATAGAAAATCAATTCATCGGAACAGCTATTGATGCCGATTATTATCTGTTTATTACTGAAAACAATCAACATGAATTACCGGATGAAGAAATAAACTGGATTGCTGCCGCAGAATTGGCTGATAGTTTAGGAGTGGATGTAATCAACACTTCTTTAGGATACAGTGAATTTGATGATTCTCGATACAATTATACATATACCGATATGGACGGTGCTACGACTTATATTACAAGAGGAGCACAATTTGCAGCAGAACGCGGAATTATGGTTGTAGTTTCAGCAGGAAATTCAGGAAGTTCGGAATGGCATTATATTACAGCTCCGGCAGACGGAGTAGATATTTTCACAATCGGTGCAGTTCGTAATGACAATGTACCGGCAAGTTTCTCGTCCTACGGTCCTACTTCTGACGGAAGAATTAAACCCGATGTGGACGCTTTGGGCTCAAATGCAGCTATCATTCGTCCCAACGGAACTATTGATTACGGTAGTGGAACTTCTTTTTCTTCACCCATTATGTCAGGAGCAATGGCTTGTCTGATTCAGGCTTTTCCGGAAACTCACCCTTCAACTTTACGACAAAATGTAAGAGAATCAGCTCATTTATTCAATAATCCTACCGACCAAATGGGATACGGAATTCCTGATTTTAGTGAAGCCTATGAAGCTTGTTTGGGAACAGAAGAATTCGATTTAAATACAATTACAATTTATCCAAATCCTACTTCAGGTATAGTTCAGATTGATTCTAAATTCCCCATAAAACAACTCCAATTAATTTCATTTAGTGGAGCATTCATCCGAAAACTACCTGCAACTAATCAATTAAATATAAGTGAATTACCTAAAGGAATTTATATCTTAAAAATTCAATTGGAAAATGGGCAAAACGAAATAAAACGATTAATTTTGAAATAAAAAATTAATCGTTTGCCTAAGTTAGAATTAATTTATATTTTGGATTCCAATTTTAAATTAATTCGATATGAAAAAGAAATTATCACTTTTGGTCGCTGCTCTTTTTGCTTTTGTTGCATTAACTGCTTTCAACAATTCAAAAACCGATTATGGCTATGAAATAAACCGTAATCCAAACTTTAAAAATCTGAAAATTCTTCCTAAAGATATATCTGATGATGAACTAAAAGGAGTTATGCAAAGTTTTTCAGGTGCTTTAGGTGTAAAATGCAGTTATTGCCATGTACCGGGAAATGATGGTAAAATGGATTTTGCAAGCGACAATAATGTTCATAAAATTACAAGTCGGGATATGATGAAAATGACTTCTAAAATCAATAAAAAATATTTTGGACAGAAAAATCCAATGACATACAGTGTAAATTGTTTTACTTGTCATCAAGGCGAAACCAAACCGGTAACTCATCCCGTTGAATAATCAAAATACTATATAATTGATTGAATACCAACAAGAAATTATAGGAAATTAGATATAAAAATAATGTTTTGTGCCTTTCAGTAAGTATTGAAAGGCATTTTTTTATCTAAAACAACCGTAAACCTCATAAATCAAATCAGAAATTGTATAACACTATACTTTTTGATTATGACCAACTTTGCATTGTTAAGTGAAAAATCAAAAAATGACAACAAAAAATAAAACTACCATTACACAAACTTTTCCTGTTTTAGGAATGTCCTGCGCATCTTGTGCTGGAAGTGCAGAAAGCATTGTACAACAACAAGAAGGCGTACTTCGTGCCGAAGTGAATTATGGTACAGCTAATCTTACCGTAGAATTTCTAACTGAAATTACCAATGCCGAAACACTACAAAAAGCAGTACAAACCGGTGGATACGATTTATTGATTGAAGAAGAAAGCACACAACAAAAAACTTTAGATGCAATCCATATAAAACATTTCAAAAAACTAAAAATCAAAACTTTATGGGCAATTATTCTTTCTTTACCTGTTGTTATGATTGGGATGTTTTTTATGAATATTCCCTATGCTAATGAAATTATGTGGCTGTTTTCAACTCCTGTTGTTTTTCTCTTTGGAAGAGATTTTTTTATTAATACATGGAAACAAGCCAAACACCGTTCTGCTAATATGGATACGCTTGTAGCAATGAGTACCGGTATAGCCTATTTTTTTAGTGTATTCAATATGTTTTTTGCTGATTTTTGGCACAAACAAGGATTGGAAGCACACGTTTATTTTGAAGCAGCTGCCGTAATTATTGCCTTTATTTTATTAGGTAAACTATTAGAAGAAAAAGCCAAAGGCAATACTTCTTCTGCTATTAAAAAACTAATGGGATTACAACCAAAAACCGTAATTGTAATACAAACCGACGGAACAGAAAAACAAACTGCTATTGAAAATGTACAAATCGGTGATATCATTCTTGCCAAACCGGGTGAAAAAATTGCCGTGGACGGAAAAGTAATTTCAGGCAGTTCGTATGTGGATGAAAGTATGCTCAGTGGCGAACCTGTTCCGGTACTTAAAGAAAAAGACGAAAAAGTATTTGCCGGGACCATCAATCAAAAAGGAAGTTTTCAATTCAAAGCTATTAAAGTAGGTAAGAAAACTCTACTTGCACAAATAATCAATACCGTACAAGAAGCTCAAGGCAGCAAAGCACCCGTTCAAAGATTAGTTGATAAAATTGCCCGGATTTTTGTACCGACAGGCATCGGCATAGCAATTCTGACATTTATAATATGGTACTTTTGGGGTGGTGACAATGGTGTGGTACAAGGTTTATTAG
>JAQVDG010000300.1 GCA_028698395.1 Weeksellaceae bacterium | reverse complement strand
TAAAAACCCGAATCGGAAAGGTTACAGTTTCCATGGAATAACCTTCGTAATAATGAAAACGCCCTGCCATCATCAAAACCGGACGACCTTCAATTTTTCCGTAAATCAATTTTCCACTGTGTCCTACAACAGTAGATTGTGGAAAATGAGGAATGTTTTTATAATCAATAATCACTTTATCTTCAACTTCATCTTGTAATTTTCCAAGCCCGGAACCTAATACAATCGCATATTCAGGTGTTTGCTTGAATGATTTTTGAATATAAGCCGCCGTTTCTCTAATTTTTTCTAACATAATCTAACAGTATTTCTTTAAAGCTTTCGTAATCATTTAATTCTACTTCAATAGGCAAATAAAACAAATTTTCTATTAATGCCGACTCATCTTTTAATCTCATATAATCTTTTTCGGTCGTTAAAATGATTTTATGAAGTGTTTTTATTTCGTCAAAACCTTGGTCAATCTTCTGAATATCAGCGATTGAATAATTATGATGGTCAGGATATTCCCAATGGTGAATTTTTTTAAATTTTGAATTCACATACTCTACAAAAGGAGCCGATTTGGCAATTCCGGTGATTAATAAAACCTCATAATCTATCCATTCATCGGAATTTAAAGTAAATCTATAACCAATTGCAGAATGAGAATATACGACTTTTGAAAAAAATACGTGTTGATTTTTCTTAGGTTTGATTTTTTCAATTAATTGTGTTTTTTGCTTCACAGTAAATTCGTCCGAACATTTTGTTACAATGATAACATCAGCTCTTTTTGCTCCTGAACGAGGTTCGCGTAAATTTCCGGCAGGAAGTAAATAATCTTGTGTATAAGGTTCATTAAATGTAGTTAGTAAAATTGAAAATCCGGGTTTTACCGCCCGATGCTGAAAACCATCGTCCATAATGACGATTTCGGTATTGTACATTTCCATTAAATGCTCAATTCCTTCTTGACGATTTTCAGAAACGGCAACCACTACTTTGTTTTTAAACCGATTAAAAAACTGCAAAGGTTCATCGCCAATATCATACACTTTTGAGCTGTAATTTGCAATGCCTAAACCTGAGGTTTTTCTTCCGTAACCCCGACTCAGCATAGCCGTTTCTCTTTCTTCTTTCAAAATATCGGCAACTAAAATAACATGCGGTGATTTTCCGGTTCCTCCTACGGATAAATTTCCGATACAAATAACCGGAATATTGTATTTTTTTGAATGTAATAATCCAACCGAATATGCTAAATTACGTAAACTCGTTATAAGCCAAAACAACGCAGAAAAAGGTAATAATAATTTTCGCCAGTTCATTTTTTATTCTTCATTAGGAAAACGGCAAATTTACTACTTTCAGAGTGCTTTTCAGTAAATTTTTAAAACTATCTGAGCGACTTATTAACGCTTTATTCTTTTCTTTTTATGAAAAGGATTTAATTTCTCAAAAGTTGTACATCCGGTTCATTTGTTTATTTTTGTCTGAATAAATTATAAAAAACCACCTTAATTAACATCGCATGAAAGGTAAAATCCATGTTCTTATTTCACTTGTATTTATTTCAATAACCTCACTTTTAGTAGGTTGGGATTTTATTTTTGGAAATGTTCCAACAAAAATTCTTTTTGCTGCACGTTGGATAACATTGCTTAGTTTGGTTTTTTATTGCATTAAAAAACGTTCTTTGACTACCTGGATTATTTTCAGTATTGTAGTAGGAGCTATTTTAGGATACGATTATCCTGATTTAGCAAAATCCTTACATCCTCTAAGTCAAGGATTTATTAAATTAGTTAAAACCATTGTAGGCCCTATTTTATTTGCAACTTTGGTCTATGGAATTGCCGGTCATTCGGATTTAAAACAAGTCGGACGAATGGCATGGAAATCTTTGGCGTATTTTTATTCGGCAACTACAATTGCCTTATTCATCGGATTATTAGCAATTAACATAACACAAGCCGGAAAGGGAATTGACATGTCGCACGTTCCAAGTATAGAATTACCTGATAAAGAGAGTGCTATTTCGGTTTCGGATAAGATAGAATTAGAAGGTTTACCGGACGACACCAAGTGGATTTTCCAAACGACTGCCTTTTTTCGGGATTCATTTCCGGAAAATATCATAAAATCCATTCATGAAAACAAAGTACTTCAAATTGTTGTTTTTGCTGTTATTTTTGGGATTGGATTAGCATTGGTTGAAGAAAAAAAACGAAAGCCTTTGGTGGATTTAATGGAAAGTTTAGCAGAAACTATGTTTAAATACACCAAAATCGTGATGTACTTTGCTCCTTTTGGCGTTGGTGCAGCTATGGCTTATACAATCGGACACATGGGAATTGATATTCTCAAAAACTTAATCATGCTTTTATTGACTTTATACGGTGCTTTACTCGTTTTTTTATTGGGTGTACTTCTACCGATTGCTTTGTACATGAGAGTTCCGATACGAAAATTCATTACAGCGATTAAAGAACCGGTTTCAATTGCATTTGCCACAACGAGTTCCGATGCAGCTTTGCCTTTAGTTATGGGAAATATGGAAAAATTCGGAGTACCGCGTAAGATTGTTTCTTTTGTGGTACCTACCGGTTATAGTTTTAATTTGGACGGAACAACTTTATATTTGTCCTTGGCATCAATTTTTGTAGCACAAGCAGCCGGCATGGATTTGTCTATCGGGCAACAATTATTGATTTGTTTGACTTTAATGATTACCAGTAAAGGAGTTGCAGCAGTTCCGCGCGCTTCTCTAATTATTTTAATTGCAACTGCTGACCAATTTGGTTTGCCTCTTTTTGTAATTGCTGCCATTTTGGGGATTGATGAATTAATGGATATGGCAAGAACTTCCGTTAATGTGATTGGAAATTGCTTAGCTTCTGTTGTGGTAGCCAAATGGGAAGGTGAATTTGACCAGGAAAAAGCACTGAACTATACAGATGATTAATCAATTCGTGAAGTTTTCTTCATGAATACCCAAGATTCTGTAAATAACACTTCTACTTGATAGTGTAAAAAACCTAAAAAGAGTACAATAAATTTTTGACATATTATAAAAATTTAATTACTTTCGTAAGGAAAAACATTTACATGAAATATTCTAACTACCTAACAAAGGGTGTACTACCCACAAAGGAGGGTTTTCAGCAAAGAAGCCCTCCTACTTTCTTTTAATAGATTTTAATTATAAAAACAATAAAAAAAGAAGTGTTTTATTTTTTACATCAGATAATCAGTAAGTACTTCTTCTAATTTTAAATTAATATAAATTTTAATACGTATGAGAAACTATTTATTTTATTGGCAATCGCTGCTGGTGGCAGCCTTGCTGTTTCTTGCCGGAAGCACCTCGGTACAAGCTGTACCTTGGTTGCCCGATTAGCAACAAGAAACAAACAGATCTTTTTCCGAAGTAACTTCGATTTCTCAGAAAGTATTCTCCGGGCAATATGCTCAGATGAATACTGTTTCTGCTCAGAAAACGAACAACTTGGATTTTATGAGTGTTGATGGTGTTGAACAAGTAATGACTACTTGTCAGAATGCCATTGACATAGGTGCAGATTCAGTTACTGACTTATCATTAATTTGCGGAACATCAAATGATCTTAACGGTTCAAACTTACAGTCTGCGGAGGAGCTTCAACTTCTTATTTAGGTGGAAATGAAGCTCTTTACAGATATGTGCCATCTCAAAATGGCTATGCAACTATAAGCTATTCAGGGGTGAGTTGGAC
>JAQVDG010000299.1 GCA_028698395.1 Weeksellaceae bacterium | reverse complement strand
CCTATTCAGTTGCGCTTGATAAATCCGGAGTCGACACATTTTAAAAATGCAGATATGGTGTTGGCTGCCGACTGTACGGCATTTGCCTTGGGAAGTTTTCACAGTAAACTACTTCGTAATCATAAACTTGCAATTGCTTGTCCAAAATTAGATGACAATAAAGATTCGTATGTTGAAAAACTTACGAGCCTTATCGATAATGCAAAAATAAATACATTAACGGTTGTCATGATGGAAGTTCCTTGTTGTGGCGGACTTCTAAAGCTTGTGGAAATGGCAGTGCAAAAGGCAAGTAGAAAAGTGCCGGTAAAACGTATAATCATCGGTGTTCAAGGAAATATTATTGAAGAAAGTTGGATTTAATTAACTAAAACTATTAACTTTGCTATTTATTTAACTAAAAATATTAACATTAAAATTTATTAATTATGTTTTGTTTTCAATGTCAAGAAACAGCCCAAAATAAAGGCTGTACATTAAGAGGTGTTTGCGGAAAAACCGCAGACGTAGCACAATTACAAGATTTATTGATATTTGTGCTTAAAGGTATATCATTTCACACAACAAAAATGCGTGAAAATGGGATAGAGGTATCCCCTGAAACTAATCGTTTTGTTATGGAGTCATTGTTTATGACTATTACTAATGCAAATTTCGATAAAGAAAGATTTGTAAAACGTATCAATGAAGCCCTAAAATTGCGTACATCACTTGCAGAAATTCTAACCAACAAAGGAATAACACCAACAATAAATGATTTCACTTCGTGGAAAACAGATTCAGTTACCGAAATGGAAGAAAAAGCAAAAACAGTTGGAGTGTTACGTACCCAAAATGAAGATATTCGTTCGCTCAGAGAGCTTTTAACTTACGGTCTTAAAGGTATGGCAGCATATGCCGAACATGCTTCAAATCTCGGATACGATGAAGAAGAGATCAATGCTTTTATGCAAAAGGCTTTAGTCGCAACAACACAAGATTTATCTGTAGATGAACTTGTTTCGTTAGTACTTGAATGTGGTAGCTATGGTGTAAAAACGATGGCTTTGCTTGACAAAGCAAATACATCAACTTATGGCAATCCTGAAATCACCAAAGTAAACATAGGTGTAAGAAATAACCCCGGAATATTAATTTCAGGTCACGACCTTCGCGATTTACAAGACCTTTTAGAGCAAACAGAAGGTACAGGTGTTGATGTTTATACTCACAGCGAAATGCTTCCTGCACATTATTATCCTGCATTCAAAAAATACAAACAATTTGCAGGTAATTACGGTAGTGCTTGGTGGAAGCAAACCGATGATTTTGAAACATTTAACGGTGTTATTTTGTTTACTACTAATTGCATTGTTCCTCCTCGTAGCACCGCCACATATGCTGACCGTGTTTATACTACCGGAGCTGCCGGTTTTGGAGGATTTAAGCATATTCCTGATAGAGTAGATGGAAAACCAAAAGATTTTTCAGCTCTTATAGAACATGCAAAAAAATGTAAAGCACCGACAGAAATTGAAACAGGTGAAATAATAGGCGGTTTTGCTCACGAACAAGTATTCGCTTTAGCCGATAAGGTTGTTGATGCAGTAAAATCAGGTGCCATTCGTAAATTTGTAGTAATGGCAGGCTGCGACGGACGTATGAAAAGCCGTAGTTATTATACTGAATTTGCAGAAAAACTACCTTCCGACACCGTTATTCTCACAGCAGGCTGTGCAAAATATCGTTACAATAAATCAAACCTTGGCGATATTAACGGAATTCCACGTGTACTTGATGCAGGACAATGCAACGATAGCTATTCGCTTGCTCTAATAGCCTTGAAATTAAAAGAAATTTTCGGATTGAATGATGTAAACGAACTTCCTATAGTTTACAATATTGCTTGGTACGAACAAAAAGCTGTTATTGTTTTGTTGGCACTGCTTTCACTTGGTGTTAAAAACATACATTTGGGACCAACAATTCCGGCATTTTTATCACCAAATGTATTGAATGTCTTGGTTAACAATTTTGGTATTGCAGGAATTACCGATGTAGATAGCGACTTAAAAAAACTTATTTCATAGTTTAAGTTATAATCTTTAAGTTTTAAGTTAAAACAAAGGCAGGTTCAAAATAACCTGCCTTTTTACTAAAAATATTTTTTGTATGATTTTTCACTATTTCTGATAAAACATAAAAACAATTTTTCTTCATAATTATAAACCTTTCTGAATTTTCTTACTTAAACTCACCTACGCAACAAAAGTTACATAAGATTTTATCACGTTGTATAATTAACTAGTTCTTAATCATTTTGATGTAAAATTTTCTCTTTAATTTAGTATTTTTGCATATCTATTAACAATAATTAATTTTTATGAATAACAGCAAGCGATTGGTTTACGGATTATCTTTGACCATTTTAGTATTTGCATTGGCAAACTATATGAGTAGAAAATTAGCTTGGCATACGATATTCATCCCTACTTCATTCGTAGCACATTCATTCATGCTCTTATTTTCTATAGGATTGATTCTCATATTGAAAAAAGAAGTGGATTACAAGATTTCCTTGCCAAAGTTCAAACAAAGCTTAAAACCTTTTTTCTTTGGATTGTTAATGCCTATCATCGTCAACGTACCATTGTCAATCATTGGACAATTGCTTGGAAACAGAGGTGAAATCCATCCTGTTTTTACCACCATGACACCACTGCAAGTATTTGTTTTCGTCTTTATCTATGCCAGCATTGCAGAAGAATTTTTATTTCGCGGTTTTCTTATGAACATTTTGAAACCGTTAAAAGCCAAAGGTATTCGCATCTTCAACCGAAAAATATCCATTCCGGTTTTGGTTAGTGCCGTTGTTTTTGGATTAGCACATTTGATTCTCATCACTAGTGGTGCAAGTGCATTTTTTATAATCCAAACAGTGATTTTCACTACGTTTCTTGGTTTGGTGGCAGGGTATTATCAGGAAAAGTATGATAACCATGCTTTTGCTATCATCGTTCACATGGGAGGAAACATGTTAGGTGTTATTACATCGTTCATGTTTCATTTGATCTAATAGTGAAACAAATAACCTAAGAAGTCTTCAATATATTTTGCTTATTATCGGTAATGAGGATTGAACTATTCCTTTTATCGGTGAAAAAAGTATGATACAATAGTTTACTGCCAGCTGTGCGATGAAAAATGTATTCAAAAATGACAGACTTCTATTGCTATACCGAATGCCATCACTGCTTTTTATTCTGTTTGCTGTAAGTTATTTCACCTGCTAATTCAAAACCTTTCTTGGCGACAATCACGGCAATTATTTCATTGATGACTGCAGCAGCTGCAATTGTACCTTTAACGAGTGAAGAAAGTTCCGGTTCAGGAGTAGCTAGTACAGAGCATACAATACCTGTAAAAACAAGTGATACCCCCGAGTGTGGCAGTAGTGTGAGTCCGAGATATTTTTGAACCGGTTTTGGCATGTTGGATGCTTTTGCACCTACTCTTGCTCCAAAGTATTTTCCAAAAGCACGTGACACCATGTAAACGAGTGTAAACACGCCTGCACCAACAATCAAACGATAGTCAAGAGGAGCCCCAAGGTCAACAATGGCAGTAAGTAGGCTGACTGTTAATATCGGCTGAAACCATTCCGTTGTTTGTTCAAGTTGTTCTTCTGGTATCATATTTGAAAATACAGCGGAAAAAGCAACTCCCATCAACATGAAATTCAGGATAATATTTGGAAAT
>JAQVDG010000298.1 GCA_028698395.1 Weeksellaceae bacterium | reverse complement strand
AATTAGAATATTCAACAATTGAAAAACCAAAAGATTTTAATCCGTCCAATCAGTTTGGATATTTGTTTAATGCTTACACACAGGCAATAAACAAAAAGTTCAATCGAACGGGAAGTTTATTTGAAAGACCTTTTGAAAGGAAATTGGTACAGTCTGAAAAATATTTTCAAAATCTGATTTTTTATATTCACAACAATCCCGTATTTCACGGATTTACTACAAACATAAACAATTATCCTTGGAGTTCTTATGAAACAATACTATCAGAAAAACCGACAAAATTAAAAAGACAAAAAGTAATTGAATGTTATGGAGATATGGAAAACTTTGTATATTTCCATAATCAAAATCAGAATTTAAGTGAAATAAACGATTTAATGATAGAATAATTTTAACTTTTAATGCCAACTCCGACAGAGTTTAAAACTCTGTCGGAGTTAATAACCAAATTATGAAAATAATATCTTACAACGTCAACGGAATACGTGCAGCCATCAAAAATGGCTTTTTAGAATGGTTACAACAGGCAAGTCCTGATGTGATTTGCTTACAGGAAATCAAAGCAACTGAAGACCAGATTCCGAAAATGGAAATCGAAATGGCTGGTTATCCGTACCAATATTATTATCCTGCTCAAAAAAAAGGGTATAGTGGAGTGGCTATTTTATCGAAAATTGAGCCTAAAAAAGTAGTTTTCGGAACAGGAATCGACTATATGGATTTTGAGGGAAGAAATTTAAGAGCTGATTTTGAGGATTTTTCTGTGATGAGTTTGTATCTTCCGTCAGGAACGAATATTGACAGGCTTGGACATAAGTTTCAGTATATGGACGACTTTCAGCTATATATTAATGAGTTGAAAAAAGAAATTCCAAATCTGATAATTAGCGGAGATTACAATATTTGTCATCAGGCAATTGACATTCATGACCCGATTCGCAATGCAAAAGTTTCAGGATTTTTACCCGAAGAAAGAGCTTGGCTTGATGCTTTTATGAAAAGCGGATTTATAGACAGTTTCCGTCATTTCAACAAAGAACCGCATAATTACAGTTGGTGGAGTTATAGAGCTAATGCAAGAAATAACAACAAAGGTTGGAGAATTGATTATAATTTAGTCAGTTTTCCGCTCGAATCAAGATTAAAACGAGCTGTTATTTTGCCTGATGCTAAACATTCTGACCATTGTCCGGTTTTGGTAGAGATAGGCTGATAGAGTGTTATAATCTTTGTCGGACGGCTTCGTACAAAAATGCTCCGCAAGCCACCGAAACATTAAGTGATGAAATCGTTCCGAACATCGGAAGTTTAGCTTTGTTGTCCACAATTTTAAGTACAGACGGATTGACTCCTCTGTCTTCCGCACCCATTATTATGGCAATCCCTTTATTAAAATCTATATCATAAATGGTGTTGTCCGTTTTTTCGGTTGCTGCTACAACATTAATATCAGAAGATTGGAGGTAGAAGACTGCATCTTTTACGTGGTCAATCTTACAAATCGGAACATTAAATATTGCCCCTGCAGAAGTCTTTACCGTATCTCCGTTTACGGGTGCTGCTCCGGTTTTAGAGATAATAATTCCGCTAACTCCGGTACATTCAGCTGTTCGGATAATGGCTCCGAAGTTTCGTGCATCAGAAATTCCGTCAAGAATCAAAAACAAAGGTTTTTTGGTTTTGGCAGAAACTTCTTCGAGTAATTCCTCCATTTCGTAAAACTTAATCGGAGCAATGGTGGCTACAACTCCCTGATGATTGTTGGTTGTATATCGGTTTAGTTTCTCAACGGGAACATAATTAAAATTAATGTTGTTTGCCTTCAAAACCCCCAAAAGCTCTTTCATTAAATTACCTTGAGCTTCTTTCTGAATAAATACCTTATCAATTTTTGCGTCCGAATGGATTGCCTCTATAACTGCCCTTATCCCGAAAATTATATTTTCATTTTTCATAGTGCGAAGATAGAAATAATTGAGATTAGAAAATACTACTTTACAACACTATGGTAAAAATTTAAGTAATTCAGAATTTAAACACAATATTTCAGTAGCTCCACAAATAATCCTTAAATTTGCCTTGTCTTGTTTTGCGAAACACAAAGTATAATGCTTAAATCAATCATAATCGTATTTTTAGGAGGAGGAATCGGAAGTGCTTTCCGTTATCTGGCTTCTGTATTTACTCAAAAATACATACAGCAATCTTTCCCTTGGGCTACATTTTTTGTAAATATTGTTGGTTGTTTGCTTATCGGAATTTTGATAGGATTTTTTACAAAACAACAAGTCGAAAACACAGAATTAAAACTGCTTTTCGTAACCGGATTTTGTGGAGGGTTTACGACCTTTTCGGCTTTTGCCCTTGAAAATATAAAATTGTTCCAGTCAGGAAATACATTTTTGGCACTTTTGTATATTGCATTAAGTGTGATTTTGGGAGTTTTCGCCGTTTGGGCAGGAATGATGATAGCGAAGTAAAATAAAAATAGTTATGAAAAATGTATTAAAGTATTTCAGTTTATTTGTATTTGTACTTTTAGTGTTGTCCTGCTCTTCTAAAAAAGGAATTATAAGAAAAGGCGATAAGAGATATTTTGATGCAAATAATGTTGAAATATCTAAAAGTTCTTTTGAGAATTATCGTAAAAAAGGAGGTTTTTTGTCTGTTCAAGGAGATTCTGTAAATCATCAGAAATTAGTATTTAGACAAGAAAAAGGGGTTATAGAAAACAGAGATGAAATAATACAATTATTAAGAGCTAATGTAAATCAGAATTTTGATAGAAATAAACCTATTGTGATTATTTTCTATCCCGGAAAAGACCCTTGTAATTCTTCTGGTGCTTCTGAGAAAAAATGGATAAGGAATTGGTATATAAAATTAGAAGAAGGAGTTAAACAAATAGCTAATACAAAACCAATTTATATTTACAAAAATTCAGAAGGATTAGCGAAATATAAAGGAATAATAAGTTGGAATAAAGACCCTGAAAGTATTATAGAAAAAACTTTTTTCAAACATCATTATCCTTGCAGTAGTTTTGTAGTAATCAGCGAAAAAGGAGAATATATAAGTTATTTTGGTGAATTTCCTAAAGAACTTGTTTGGAAGACTTTAGAAGAATTAAAAAAGCAATAACCAAAAGAAATACTTTTTCACAAAAAAATGAACCGGTTACAATTTGTAACCGATTAAACAAATCAACAATTAAACAAGAAAAATGAAATATAATCCGAATGAAATCGAGCCGAAATGGCAGAAATATTGGGCAGAAAACCAGACTTTTAAAGCAGAAAACCCCAACACCCAACATCCATCACCTGACACCAAACCTAAATACTATGTGCTGGATATGTTTCCGTATCCATCGGGAGCAGGTCTTCACGTTGGGCACCCTTTGGGCTATATTGCTTCGGATATCGTAGCGAGATACAAACGTCATCAAGGTTTTAATGTGTTGCATCCACAGGGTTACGATTCTTTCGGATTGCCAGCCGAACAATATGCCATTCAGACCGGGCAACACCCTGCCATTACTACGGAAACCAATATCAAAAGATACAGAGAACAATTAGACAAAATCGGTTTTTCGTTTGATTGGAGCAGGGAAGTCCGCACTTCTGACCCGAATTATTACAAATGGACACAATGGATTTTCATTCAGTTGTTCAATTCGTATTACTGCAAAGATGCTGACCAAGCCCGACCAATAGACGAGCTGATTGAAGTCTTTGAAATCGAGG
>JAQVDG010000297.1 GCA_028698395.1 Weeksellaceae bacterium | reverse complement strand
CTAAGGATTTAAAGATTGAAAAAGTCATTCGAGAACAACCGATTCCCATGAAAACTATTATGAAAAATCGGGCAAAAAAATTAGGTTGGCTAAATGTAAGCGGTCAAATTACTTTTGGATTATTATTGTTACCGATTATTCGTAAATTTTCAGTGAACAGAAAAAAAGAAGTAGTACAAAAATTAGGATTAAATGAGGCTGAAATTCCGAATGAAAAATTGATTGAAGTTTTAAGTGTTAATTCTGCAGAATGTATAGAACAATTGAAAAAAATAAATCCGGATGTTGTTATTGTAAACGGTTGTAGAATCATTTCTCAAAAGGTATTAACAGCAATTGATGCAGTTTTTATCAACACGCACGAAGGAATTACTCCACGTTACAGAGGAATTCACGGAGCTTATTGGGCATTAGCAAATAAAGATTATGAAAATTGCGGTGTAACAGTACATTTGGTTGATAAAGGAGTAGATACAGGTGGAATATTATATCAGGCTATTGTAAAACCCGAAAAAAAAGATAATTTCACAACTTATCCGTATTATCAAACTGCCGCCGGAATTTCTTTAATGAAAAAAGCAATTGAGGATGTTGCTTCAGGAAATTTAAACACAATCACGCCTCAACTTGAAAGTAAAATTTGGTACCATCCCACTTTGTGTCAATACCTTTGGAATTATTTTATAAAAGGAGTTAAATAATTGAATTCAAAAAAGAAAATATATTTTTTATTGCCCGGACTGACTTTTGGAGGTGCCGAACGAGTGATTTTCACTTTGTGTAATGAACTTAACCGAAATAAGTTTGAGCCCACTTTGGTATTATTTTCAAAAGAAGGTATGCCACTTGAATTTTTAAAAAAAGATGTAAAAATTATTGATTTAAAGATAAATAGAATTCGTTATGCTGTATTTTCAGTATTAAAATTAATTTGGAAAAATCAGCCGGACTTTGTTTTTGGCGGTTGGGGAGAAGTAAGTGCGTTTTTATCACCGACAGTTCCATTTTTCAAAAAAACCAAATTCATAGCACGCGAAACCAATGTAGTCAGTCAACATGTAAAAAGAAAAGAAATTCGGTTTTTTTATAAATTTTACAATAATTTTGATACAATCATTGCGCAATCGAATGATATGAGAAATGATTTAATTGAAAATTTCACTATTCAACCTCAAAAAATTGTGAAAATCAATAATCCTGTTGATGTAGCATGGATTCAACAAAAAATGGAAGAAGAAATTAAGGAATTTTCTTCCGAATTCAAAAATGTAGTAGCAATTGGGAATTTGAGTCAACGAAAAGGATTTGATTTATTGTTGACTGTTTTTGAGAAATTAAAAGATGAGAAAATCAAATTATTTATTTTGGGAGATGGAGCGGATAAAGGAAAATTGATTGAACAAAAAGAAAAATCAGAATTGATAAATGTAGAATTTTTAGGAAACAAAAAAAATCCGTATCCGTATTTGGCACAAGCAGATTTATTTGTTTTGTCTTCTCGCTACGAAGGTTTTCCCAATGTCTTGTTAGAAGCCGGAGTTTGTGGGACTTATGCTTTGGCAAATAATTGTCCGGGTGGAATCAACGAAATTATAGAAGAGAAAGTGAATGGAGAAATTGCTTCTATAGAAAATCCTGAGCTTTTTGCTGAACGAATTAAAATTTTATGTCAGCAGAATTTTGATAAAAATCGTATTCAGAAAAGTATTATTTCACGATTTTCCAAAGAAATAATTTTGGAAAAGTATGAACAGGTTTTTGATGAATTGCAATAAAACCATATAATTGAAAGTAGTGTTATGTAAATTGTAAAGTTGTATAATGTATAGTGTATAAAAAAAATCATTATCAATGTTTTTGGAATTTTATTTTGGACATTGTACAATTAACTTAACAGTAGGATGGAGTTCATGAAAAATGTGAAATATGAAAAATTGTATTCCGTTAAAACGAATTATTTTAAATTAATATGAACTGAAATCGTAATTGATTTTACTAAGTGGTATAAAAAAAAATGAAAGTATCTGTCATTGTTCCGGTTTACAATACCGAAAAATACCTTCCAAAATGTTTGGATTCTTTAGTTAGTCAGACTTTGGATGAAATGGAGATTTTGGTTGTCAATGATGGTTCTCCGGATAATTCTCAGAAAATAATCGACGAATATTCAGCAAAATTCCCACAAATCAAATCGTTTCAAAAACCAAATGGAGGATTGAGCGATGCACGAAATTTTGGAATCGAAAAAGCAAATGGAAAATTCATTGGCTTTGTTGATAGTGATGATTATGTGCATCCGGAAATGTTTGAAACTTTGTACAAAAAAGCAAGAGAACACCAAGCGGAAATTGTTTTGTGTGATTTGCAAAAAGTGAATGAAAAAGGAGAAGTTTTTCGAGCTTTGCCACAATCACCTCAATTGCCGGAAAAAATTGATTTGACTCAAGATTTTAGAATTTTTGGAGAAATGAGCTGTTTTGCATGTAATAAATTGTTCAAATCGGAATTATTTGAAAATCATGCATTTAAAAAAGGAATTCATTTTGAAGATATAGAATTAATTCCACAATTAATTTTACAAACCAAAGTTTTAGCTAAAGTCAATCAACCATTTTATAATTATTTTGAACGTCAGGATTCAATTACGAGAACGCATACAGAAAAGGGATTGGATATGTTTATTGCAATAAAAAATGTAAAAAATTCTTTCAAAAAAAGTAAGTATCGTTCTCATCAAAAAGAGTGGAAACGATTTTTTATATTGCAAGCTTATTATTCGTATTTGGCTTATGTCGGCTATGTAAAAGATAAAAAATTAAAAGAAAAATTACTGCTGGTTTTAGATGAAGAATTACGGAAAAATGAAATTTCCCGATGGGAAATTTTCAAATACAAAAGATTCAATCAAAATTATTTGTTTTCTTTGCCTTTGCAAAAGCAAATATTTTATTTATTGAGCTTGATTCACTTAAAATTAATTCAAATTATCTAAAATTAGATGAGTTTCATTTACAACATGATTGTGTTTTTGGTGTTGATTTCATCTATTTATGAATTCATTACAGGAGAAGAACCCAATAAAAATTTGTTCAAAACAATTGTTGTAATCATGATTTTCACAGCCGGATTAGCTTATGGTTTAAGTCCGGATTGGGTTCCTTATTGGACAGCATTTGAAGATGTTAGTATGACCTCTTTTTCTGAATTGAAAGAACTTTCCCGTTATTGGGATATGGAATATGGCTATATACTTTTAAATAAACTAATAAGTTCCATTGGTTTAGGCTATGCAACTTTTACTTTATTGATTGCGATTATAGCAATTAGTTTAAAAACAATGGTAATTTTCCGTTATGGTGGTTATGTGTTTTTAGCACTATTAATGTATATTGTTCCGACTTACTTTTTTGAAGAACATGTACACGTTCGCCAAGGTTTGGCAAGTGCTATTATGTTTTTTTCCATACGGTTTATAATTGAACGGAATTTATGGAAATTTCTACTTTGTTTTGTGATTGCTTTCTATTTTCATAAAGCAGTTGTCGCTTTTCTTTTCGCATATTGGATAGTTAAAATTCCTTTTAATAATCTTCTGATTATTAGCGCAGTAGGAGGTGCTGTACTTGCTTATTTAATTGGGTTGAGTACAGTGGTTGATGGAATATTTAGACTATTACCTTTTGGAGTTGGAGAAGCTTACAGTGATTATGCAAATGAATTTACAGAAAAAAGCATTTTGGGTGATATT
>JAQVDG010000296.1 GCA_028698395.1 Weeksellaceae bacterium | reverse complement strand
CAAAGTATTTACTAAGCCTTTTAATCGATATCAAAAGTGGGAATTAATAAACGGAAGATGGGAAAAAACTTTTGTAAAACAAGCAACAAATAGAAAATGGCTTGCCGTTAGAAAATCCTTGTTTAAGGAACCGCAAGGGATTATTTATATAAAAGAAATTGAAACCAAAAGTTTTAGAACCCCAACAGATATACTCAAGATTATCAAATTACAAATGGAGCGAATAAAAGCTCAAAATACGCCTAAACAAAAAACTACTAGTTACATATATGACCAAGAAGTTAGAGAACTTGTAAAACAAATTATTGAGTTATCGAATCGAGATTTAGATCGAATTAAAAAATATCTCAAAAATTTTAAACCTAAAGATATAAATGGTAATCCTATTTATACAGTTCGTATAGCTGTTTTCAAACCTTATGCTGCTAAACGAGTAAAATTAGACAAATCTTTTGATCATAAGAAGATTGATAAAATACCTTATGGGGATAAAGTCAGAATAACTGAAGATAGGAAAATGACTATTCCGCAGATTTTACATCAACACTTAGAGGAGTATGAAGAATACGATAGAAAAAGAAAAGAAATTGAAGCTAAAGAGGAAGAGTTATTAACTAATGATGAAAAACTTTTTTTGGAGAATATAATGCCAGAACCATTTTCTGAGGAAGGTTTAGAAGCCTTGGATAAAAAAGTAGGAATGAAAATAAGAATGGTTACAATTAAAGAAAAAATAGGAATAAAAAAAGAACTTCAAAATAAATTGATGGAAGCAGATGGTAATCCCTATTATGTCTTTTATGAAAATGTAATAACCAAAGAACGTTCTGGATTTTCTTCCCTATCAACTTACGATGTACTTCAAAAAAGATTAAACAATCAACCCTTGTTAGAACCTAAAGCAAACCACCGTATTCATGTCTTACAAAACAATGACATGGTCTATGTGCCTACAAAAGAAGAAAGGGATAAAATAGTTAGAGGAGTACCATTAATTGAAATTATAAATTTCACAGAAATTGGAAAAAGACTTTATATAGTAAATGATTTTTCAAAAACAGATATTTATTTTCGGCCAAATTCATTTGCGAAAGCAATAATTTCAAAAGAGCTACACACGAGTTTTGATGATAAATGTTCACGTTTTGTAAATTTTTATAATAGTGAAGAAGAAAGTGATATGATAAAGAATGTATGTATAAAAGTAAAGTTTGATCGAATTGGGAATATTATTTTAAATGAAGATGATTATTTGCATTTGAAAATAAAGGAAGCTGAAAATGATAAAAGTATAACATTAAAGGAATTTAAAAGGACTCTTTTTGATGAAGATAACAATTAAGAAGAGTTTCGAAAGGGATGTCAAAAAAATCCGTGATAGAGAACTTATGATAAAAGTGTTAGATGTAATTTCAGACTTAGAAGCGTTAGAAAGTTATAACCAAATCCCCAATTTAAAAAAGTTAAATGGTTATAAATATTCACATAGAATTGCTTTTGCTCATAGTTCTGTAAAGTATAGGATTTGTTTAAATATTAAAGAGAATCAAATTAGTATAGAAAGGTTTTTACCAAGAAGTAAATCATATCGCCTGTTTTTTTAATGATAAAAACAAATCTATTCAAAATACTACAACAATTAAAAAAAAACAATCATGTCCCACAAACTAAAAATAGAATTAAAAAACACTGACCCAAAAATTACTAGAACGGTCATTGTTCCGGAAAATTTCAATTTCGACGAATTACATATTGTGATTCAATGTGTTATGAATTGGGAAAATATACACTTGTATCAGTTCAATTTGGGTGCTTTTTTCGCAAGTGACTACATCGGTTTAGACGATGAAGATGATTTTTCGAGTTACAGAAGATATAGGAAATATAAAGCAGACGAGACATATCTGTCTGATTTTTTTAATGGACAACTTAAAAAGATGAACTACATTTATGATTTTGGGGACAGTTGGGAACACACCATAACCGTTTTAAAGAAGCCCGACGAAGAAGTGCTGTATCCAAAATGTATCAAAGGTGAAAATGCTGCACCCATAGAAGATTGTGGGGGAATTTGGGGATTTTACGAGTTGATGGAAGCTTCTGAAAAAAAACGAAAAAATGCCGAAGAAAAAGAATTGCTCGAGTGGGCTGGAATTCCCAAAGGAAAATCCTATAATGATGTTTATGGTTTTGATATTGATGAGGTAAATAAGCTGTTGATAGAAGCTTTTTCCTAAAAACTTTTCCAAAGTCTAGACTATTAAAACTCAAAACCATGCTCAAACGAACCATTTACATCGGAAATCCTGCCTATTTAAAGTTAAAAGACAATCAATTACAAATCATAGACCCGGAAACCAAGGAAACAAAAGGCTCCGTTCCGGTAGAGGATTTGGGTTTTCTGGTTTTGGACAATTATCAAATCACCCTGAGCCATCAGTTGGTGGTAGCTTTGCAGGGCAACAATGTAGCCATCATCAGCTGCGATGCACATCACTTGCCCTTTGGCTTGATGCTGCCGATGGCCGGCCATGTAGAGCATTCCGAAAGACTAAAAACACAGATCAGCGTCTCGGAGCCACTTCGAAAACAATTGTGGAAACAAACCGTGGAAGCCAAAATCAGTCAACAAATGTTGTTGCTCAAAAAATTGGGGAAGCCACACGAAACGATGACCGACTATTTGAATTCCGTCAAATCCGGTGACAGCACGAACATGGAAGGAATCGCCGCCCAGTATTATTGGAAACAAATGTTTGATGAATTCATTCGGGAAAGAGAAGGAGAGGCACCCAACAATTTTTTGAATTACGGCTATTCCATTGTCCGAAGCGTGGTTGCCCGGGCCTTGGTCAGTTCAGGATTGAACCCAACACTTGGGATTTTTCATCGCAACAAATACAATCCTTATTGTCTGGCAGACGATATTATGGAACCGTATCGGCCTTATGTGGACGAATTGGTCTATCGCTTGTATTCCTCACCTTCCCGACCGGAAGAATTGACCAAAGAAATCAAAGCGGAATTACTGAAAGTGATGAGCTGCGATGTGGTGATGATGCAAAAACTGCGTCCATTGATGGTGGCGGTCAGTAGCACAACATCTTCACTTTACAAATGTTTTACTGGAGAATTGAGAGTGATTCGCTACCCGATGATGACTTAAATTTTCATAGATGACGCCACAAAACCGTTTAAATGCATACCGAATCATGTGGGTACTCGTATTCTTTGATCTGCCGACCGAAACCAAATCACAAAGAGCTGCGGCTTCAAAATTTAGAAAAAGACTGTTGGACGATGGATTTTCCATGTTTCAATTTTCAATTTATCTGCGGCATTGTCCAAGCCGTGAAAACGCCGAAGTTCACATCAAGCGCACAAAATCTCATTTGCCCAAACTCGGAAAAGTCGGGATATTGTCGATCACGGACAAACAATTTGGACAAATGGAAATATTTTTTGCACAAAAAACAGCCGATGTGCCGGCTCCGCCTCAACAATTGGAACTGTTTTAAGGCTACTATTTGCGACATCAGGAACGAAAAAACACCAATAAAAAAACAGTCCGATGCTTTTTCAGACTGTTTTTTTGATTGGATTGATTCGTCCCAAAGCCTTGTGAACAGTGGGATTGAATTGAGGTTGGAATCAATCCCTGTAAAATTACAAATTTTTGAAAGCAATTCACAACCGGAATAGAATGGCTGAATAAAGAGCTGAAGTTGGAATCAATCCCTGTAAAATTACAAATTTTTGAA
>JAQVDG010000295.1 GCA_028698395.1 Weeksellaceae bacterium | reverse complement strand
TTCGCTCATCATATCTCTATCCCAAGCCGGGTCAAATGCTAGTTCTACTTCTGCATCCGTTACATATTCCAATTCCAATACCCTTTCTTTCACTTCCATCGGCATACTTTCGGCCACCGGACAGTTCGGAGTAGTCAAAGTCATCAAAACTTTTACTTTTCCGTTTGCATTGGCAAGAGCATCGTAAATCAGTCCTAATTCATAGATCTCTACCGGGATTTCCGGGTCGTATATGGATTTGAATTTCTCGACCAGCTTCTCGCCGATTTCATTCAAATGTTGTTCTGTAAGTGCCATAATATTCTGTTTTTACAAATTTAAGGAAATATAGTGTAATGTATAAAGTTTGAAAGTTTAAGGTTTAAATTAAAAAAATAGTATGACAGTTTTTGGCTTAGCTCGTATTTAGTTTTGTCTGAAATATAAATTCAAATGGAAATAAATAATTACGAAAACCAAAAAGCACTTTTAAAGAAACAGTTTACGAAATTAGGGTTATCTGAATTTAGTCGATTCGAAAATCAATTTTATGAAACATTGATGGATTCTAATGTGTTTTCAAATTTCAGAACGGCAAAAGAGCATCCGCCTACAATTGAAATTATGTCTAAATTATCTCAATCAGAAAGTCCGATTACAAAATTAGTTTACTTGATTTGTTCCACTATATTTTGTGGGATTGATGAAAATATTACGATCTATCAAATAAGAAAGGATCTTTATGAAAGTTTACACGAAATTGATTTGGAGAAATTGTCATACGAATTTCTTTTAGGAAACGAACTTGAAAACTCTGCTAAGACCAGCCTTATCTGTAATCTAATTGAATGTTTGCAAACTACTCATTCCTGCCAAATCGAAAAATCTCCGGAAGAGATGTTAAAGCTGAAAATCAAACAAGAATTCCGTAAAGAAAATGAAGATTCCTATCCTTTGGCTATGGTTGAAAACAATCCTTTCTTTCAGAAATTTGATGATTTACTTTTAAAAGAGAATGACAAAATGCTTTTAAGTCATATCAACGGATTGATCATCAATTTTGAAGAAATAGATAGTGATCTTTATGGAAAATATGATGATATAGTTCAGGAATTAGCTGAATTGTACAAAGGCTTTAAAGTGACCTTGATGGTTGTGGCTATCCGTTTCAGTTCAGAAATCCCTCAAAGACGAAGAGGAAATTTTTTAACGCCAAAACTGGATTTGAGAGAAATTGAGTTGAACGTGAATTTAGAAGATTTCTCTCGATCCAATGCTATGCGAATTTTGAACCGAATTGACTTATAATAATTCTTGAGAAAATTTAAAAAATAGCGCCAGTTTTTGGCATCACCCAACCCTAGATTTACAGAAAATTGATAAAATGAAAAGCCCAAATTACAACCAGTTAAGACAAATGACTTTTGAGAAAGTTCAAACATTGGATTTAACTCATTTCCAACAAAACAAAAACTTTCACTACGAATTAAATGATTTTGAAATACCCTTTGGTTTATATCAAAATCCAACAGAATTAGAAAACCATTTCAAGAAATTAAAAAACAAATCCGTTCAAAACAAAAATTTAAAAACTTTAACAGCCATTAATTTTCTTGAATTACTAATTGAATTAATTAAAAAAGCAAAAGAAGATGAAATCTCCAAAAGTCAAATCAGGAAAGACCTAAGGGATTTATTAAATAATTTGGATTTAGACAAAATCATTAAAATGATTTCAAAAATTGAGGAGGAAGAAAATCCTGAAAATCTTTTAAAGTATTTGAAATTATTTCAATCCAGAAAGCCCAAATCTGCCTGGATTTCGGAAAAAGACTTAATCAGAAATACCATTTTGAAAGATTTCACATCCGGCATCTACGGCTGCCTTCTTCCTGAAAGCACCCAAGACAATGGACGTTATTTCAGCTGTGTGTTTTTTGACACAAGAAGAAAATGGAGCCAATTTACGTTGGTCAAAATAGCGAAATGGATTACATTTGAAGATTACAAAAATATTTTGTCAGAAGCAGAAGAATTCAAGTTAAAGAACCAACATCAAACCGAACTTGTAATTGTGTCATTGGGTTTTAGTGAAGAAGTTTTTGCGAAATTCAGCAAGGGCGAAAAGGGAAGTTTAGAAGAAATAAGTCTTAAAGAAGTTGAATTCAGAGCGAATTTGGATGATGCTTACGAGAACTTTTCAAATCGATTGATCGATCACAATGAAATCTGATTTGAATAATTAAAAAACTGAAAAATGGAAAAAAAGAATTCAAAAAAAGTATTCATCCAGAATATTTGGATATGTGGGTTTAAACCGAATTTGCAAAAAATCATCGGATGGACCGTGTGGAGCAATGACAAAGAGATGGTCAATTATATTTGTGAAGATGGCACTTCGGGCATTATCGAATATCAAAAAGTTCAGAACATCTATAGAATTGAGCCGGATTTTGGAAAGGAAAAATTTCTAAGTCAAATCTCATCGAAAGAAAGAAATGCCAACACTAAAGCTTTGAAAGATTTATTAACCGAATTGAAGATTAAATTTAATAAAAACTAAACGAATTATGGCAAAATTTAAAGTAACAATCAAAGGAACCGCTCAACTCAACGGTCCATACCCAATCAACGTGAGTTTTGAGACGACCGATGCGAGATTGGCTCAGTCATTCACAGGCGCAAACCGTTATCAGGTAATCGAAGGCTGGATAAAAGCGAATTATCCGGGCGTAAAAATCCCAAACATCCGCAGCTTCGGGGCAACGGTTCAACAAATCTAAACCTATAATGAAAAAGCTAAGACTGAAATTCTGGCGTAAGAAATCTAAACCGGAAGAAACGGAAGAAAATTTATTTGACTTAGAACAACTTCCGGTTATTGAAATCCCTGAAGATCCCAAACAAAGTAAAGTAAAAGACTTGTCACAAAAAGCAATTCTATATTTTGGCAAAGGCGTAAATACAGCTACAAATACCGGAGAAAAAGTAAAAACTGGGCTGACGGATTCCACAAAATTCATAAAAGGAAAATATGAGGAAATGGTTATCAAACCAAAATTAATTGCACTGTTGAATAAGACAGACACAGAAAAATTGCTTTCTCTGATCAATAGTATTACCTTACCCGCAAGTATAACTCCAAAGACTTTGGTTGCGGCCATCATTTTGAAGAATTTTGTTTTAGTCTTGGACAAATACAAAAAGGGATTGGAGAGCAAAGAGGAAACACAGTCGGAGCTAAATGCTTTATTCAGCCAAATTGAAATGAAAGATGTTTTGGCTTTGACAATCCCAATAATCACAGAATTTCACCCAAAATCAGGAAAGTTTTTGAATGGGATAAATACCTTGATGTTTAGTAAAAAATAAAGTTTAGCTTTAATGAAATTATAATAACACTAAAAAAACACTACTATGGCAAAATTTACTGGAAACCTAAATGATTTTCTTCGTTATGTAGGTCCCTTAACGAGAAACATTGTAAGTAACCTATCAAGAAAACACAAAAAGCACACTACTTGTTCATATAATGGGTGTAATAAAAGAAAACCACTAGAAGCAGCACATATAAAGGGCTTTGAAAGACCAACAATTATTGCAAATATTTTAGAGGAGTATAAACAAGGAGACGATTACTATGAAATTGACTTAAATGAATTTAAAGAAAAGTTCATTTTAGCCCATACTCCTATTGAGAGTGTAATTCTACCAATGTGCAAAAAACATCACTTAGAATATGATAATGAAAATAAAATCAGTCAAGAATATCCGGTAATAATAAATGA